>JBDUCK010000073.1:0-12042 GCA_040003485.1 Ferruginibacter sp.
GCAGCGGCATATAAAATGGTATCTTCTGTACCCAGGAATTCAGAAAGTTTTTGCTCCAGCTCTTTATGAATATCCTGTGTGCCGCAGATAAAACGCACACTACTCATGCCAAAGCCACGTAAGTCAATATATTTTTTTGCGGCTTCCAGCACTTTTGGATGAGAGGAAAGGCCCAGGTAATTATTGGCACAAAAGTTTAAAACGGTTTTGCCATTGACGATTATTTCGGCACCCTGCTCACTGCTGATGATGCGTTCGGTTTTAAAAAGCCCGGCGCTTTTTATCTCTTCTACTTCATTACCAATGCGGCTTGCAAAGTTTGTATTCATAACTGCGGTTGTTTGCGGACAAAATTAAGGTATTGGATAGATACATAGGGATGGATACACGGATAGCACGGGCAGAACGGATTAACACAGATAAATTTGAATGGATAGATACGCTGCGATAGACACACAGATCACCAGGATGTTGCTGATGATAGGAACTCGGCTAACAGGGATACAATTGCAAACAGATAAATCCGTGAACATCCATTTAAATCAGTGCTATCCATATTTCTATCCTTCGCTTATAAAAAATCTGTGAACATCTGCCCAACTCCGTGTCATCCTTGCATCCATCTACTCACAAATAAATTTTTAAGGTTATTTAACAATAGCATGTTTTGCGTGTAACTATTTACGAGTATTTTCGTTTTACCTTAAACATACGCTATGCAGATTAAAAAAGACATCTGGCTTTCACTTGCACTGGTAGTGCTGGCTGCGTGGTTATTTATTGCTGCAAAAACTACTGCCAACCCTGTGGAGCCTGTAAAAGCCCCGTGTGTCCTCCCTAAAAAATGCTGTCAGAATGGTATCCCGCTTAAAACAGCTTCTCCCTGGAATTTTTTTACTGAAGGTATTTTACACCTTACTGTATAATTTTTTATCTTGTTGTAACTATTACCCCTACTGATGCGTAATACTTTAAAACAAATAATCTGATTTACTTTTATCGTCTTTAATACTGTATGACTGAGAGAGAATATAACGAATGTGTAAACCTTTATTCAGATAATGTATATCGCTTTATCCTGAAGAATATGCGTAATGAAGAAGACGCAAAAGATGTAGTGCAGGGCGCATTTGAAAAAATGTGGGTTAACAGGGCGCAGGTGATCAGTGAGAAAAGCAAGAGTTTTTTATTTACAGTTGCATACAACCAGATGATTGATCACATCAGGAAAAATAAGAGGATAAGCTTAAAAGAAGATTTTGCAGAAACAGCGCTGGGTGCAGATACCCAGCAGCAAAATGCAAAACGAATTTTAAAGGAAGCCTTAAACCGCTTGAGTGAAACGCAGCGAAGCCTGGTAATGCTGAAAGATTATGAAGGGTATAATTATGCAGAGATAGGCCAGATAACCGGCCTGAATGAAAGCCAGGTAAAAGTGTACCTCCACCGGGCCCGGCTACAACTAAAAGCTTACATTGTGAAACCTGAAAACGTGATATGAAATGATGATAAACAGAACAAATTACGAATCATATTTTTTGCTGTATGTAGATAATGAACTACCTGCTGCGGAAAGAAAAATTGTGGAAGAATTTGTGGAGAAAAATGCAGATCTGAAAGAAGAATTTTTACAGTTACAGCAAGCTGTATTGCCGGCAGAGGAAGTGATCTTTGGCGATAAAATGAATTTATATAAATGGGCGGCCGCTGATCATCCCCTACAGGAAAAATTACTGATGCAGCTTGATGGTGAACTGGACGAAGAAGGCGCTGCCGCAATTACCGTTCTGCTTGCCACAGACTATAAATTAAAAGCAGAGTGGGAAATATTACAGCAAACTAAATTAGATGCCGGGGAAACAATAGTGTTTAAGGAAAAGAATTTATTGTATAGAAAAGAAAGAGATAACGTGGTGGCAGGAAGGTTTATAAGATGGGCTGTTGCTGCTGCAATACTTGGTGCAGGATTTTTTATTGGTATTACTTTTTTGAATAAAAAGGGGCCGGCAAATAATACAGGTAAAGTTAATACAGCAAATAAAAATGCCAGTATTGCAGAAAAAATTCCGGTACTGCAAACTACAGAAAACACCATCAATACAACAAAGCCTTTGCCAACAGAAAAAGGAACAGCACAACAACAGGCAAACCAGGGGTTGAAAATTAATACACAAAAAGAAAGCAAAGAAAATTTTGTAAACAACAGGGGAAAAGATAAAAAGGCAGTATTATCAACAGCAGAAAAACTTGCCACTGAAAAGCCTTTACTGGCAAATAACAGCGAACAGAAAATTATTCAAAAACAAAACGCTGAAAAAACAAATGATGATTTGGCAATTGTTGCAGCAAAAATAAAACCCGTGCCCACAAATACTTTGACAGATATTAATCTTTCGCTGGTGGACAACAACCTGGCAAAAACAGCAGGCCTGACAGACGCTGGCAAAGAAAATAATAATGACCGCATTTTATACATGAATGAAGAAACCGTAAGCCGCAGTAAAGCCGGTAGTTTTTTCCGCAAATTAAAGCGGGTAGTAGAACGTAATACCAATATAAAAACAGATAAGGGCCTGCGGCTTGGCGGCTTTGAACTGGCAATAAAATAATCAATTAAATTTTAAAAATTACAACAATGAAAAGACTTATCCTCTTAATGCTGACCTGTGCAATTTTTATAACTGCATCAGCACAAAACGACTCCACTACCAACCGGAAGAATAATGATACTTTACGGGTAGGCAATATTCTTATTATTAAAAAAGGGGCTAAAAATAAAACTGATAGTAGCTGGGATGGTAAAAAAAGTACCACCATAATAATGGGCAGAAAAAATGCTGACCGCCAGAACTCCCGTGTTACTACAAATTGGTTTATTCTAGACCTGGGTTTTTCAAATTACGATGACCAAACTAATTATGCTAACAGCGGTAACTATCTTGTAAATAAGCCGGGGAGCCCCGTATTTTCTAAAAATGATTTTAAACTGCGTACCGGTAAAAGCATTAATGTAAACTTTTGGTTTTTTATGCAGCGGTTAAATTTGATAAAAAGAAATGTAAGTCTTAAATATGGCCTGGGCCTTGAGTTAAATAATTACCGGTATAAATCGTCCATCAGTTACCAGGAGAATGGCACTGTACCCTACAGTGGCGGTATGCAAACCACGGGCGCATTTATTTTCAGGGACTCTATCGGGTTTAGCAAAAACAAACTGGCAGCGGATTATTTAACGGTGCCCCTTATGCTCACTTTTGCCACCAATCATGCGGATAATAAAAAAGGCTTTAGCATCAGCGCAGGTATCAGCGGCGGTTATTTATACAGCCAGCGCAACAAGCAAAAAAGTGATAGCCGTGGAAAAGAAAGAAATAAGGGAGAATATGACCTGGAGAAATTCAAATTTTCTTACATTGGCGAGTTAGGCATTGGCCCGGTAAAATTATACGGATCTTACAGCCCTAAATCTATGTATGAACATAGCCTGGATATACGGCCGTATACCTTTGGTTTCAGATTTAGTAATTTATAAAATAAAATTATTTCAGTCCCCTTATTTGCAGATAAATATTTACTGCGGATAAGGGGTTTTATTAATATGTGTTTCTTTCATTCATGTTTTAAATCCTTAGTAATTCTACTGAGGAATTTTATCATTTCATTAATATATTTAGCAGCTTACAAAAGCATTTTTCAGTTAAGTTTGTTAATGTTATTCACCGCTATGAAATATTATTCTGTGGCATATCGTTTGACATGTAGCGCTCAAATATATTTAAAATGAAATTCCGCCTTTTTCCTTCTTTGCTTACTTTATGCTCTCTTGTTTTATTGATGGCATTTATACCTGTTCGCAAAAAGAAAAAGGCTTTTAAAAAGCCTGCAATAGTTAACGTAGCTGTTGCGGCTAATGCAGATAATCCTTATTACATTATTATTTCCAAACATGATTACGAATTAAAAGTATATGATGACGAAGGGTGGTATGCAACTTACCCGATTGTGTTTGGCAGTAAAGATCTAAGCGATAAAATGCGGGAAGGTGATAGAAGGACACCTACCGGAAGTTTTAAAATAGTGCTTAAAAAAATACATCCTAAATGGGGACCCGAAATGCTGCTTGATTATCCTAACCCCGAGAGTTATAAAAAATTTAATGACAGAAAAGCAAAGGGGTTAGTGCCCGCCAATGCAAGAATCGGGGATGGTATAGCCATACATGCTACCAGGCCCCAGGAAGAATGGACGATAGATAATTTTTATAACTGGACGGATGGCTGCGTCTCTGTAAAATATACGGAAATGAAAGACCTGTTCAGCTATATCCCTGTGGGTACACCGGTAACGATACAGCAATAAGTGGAGGGGTGAATAGGTCAATAGTGAAAAATGGGATCGTGTAGATTAACTGTCAGGCTGAGCTTTAGAAGCCGTACTGGTTATAATAGTTTCAAAAAAATATTTTAGGCGGTCTGCAGCAATTCATTTTTCAACATTTGTTCCGGCTGTGCGTTACAAGTCCTGCACCCAGCTAAACACATACCCTCACCGTGCTTTTCACTTCCATCCGGCAGCTTTTGAGTAGTATAACTTTGTTCAACCTGTTCAACCCGAAGCCTATAAATAAATTAAATTCCCATCTCCATAACTCAAAAAGCGGAAATCATTTTCCAGCGCATAATCATACATTTTTTTCCAATCGTTACCAATGGCAGCAGCTACCAGTAATAGTAAAGTAGACTGAGGCTGATGAAAATTAGTGATTAAAATATTTGCCATCCTGAAGGTATATCCCGGTGCAATTAATAGTTGTGTTTTTGTAAAAATATTGGAGAGGTTGTTTTTTTGCATCCAATCCAGCAATGCAGTCAAAGCATCTTTTGCAGATATATCGCATGAAGTTAATGGCGCTTCATAAACATCCCATTGTAATATCTGTAAATTTTCAATTACCGGGTTTAATAAGGCTTTTACGCCCAGCCAGTAAAGCGTTTCAATGGTACGGAGAGAAGTAGTCCCTACAGCCGCAATATTACCCGCCTTATGTTTTAGCTGCCTGATAGTTTCAACAGATACATCAATATATTCCGCATGCATTTCATGTGCCTTCATGGTAGCAGCTTTCACCGGCTTAAAAGTTCCTGCACCAACATGAAGGGTTACAAAAGTTTTCTCTATTTTCTTTTCTGCAATATTTTTAAAAATAGTTTGGGTAAAATGAAGCCCGGCAGTTGGCGCTGCTACTGAACCTTCCTGCGCTGCAAAAATGGTTTGATAACGGCGGGTATCTTCATTATCAGTACTGCGTTTTATATATGGCGGCAGTGGCACATCCCCGGCAATTTCAATAACCGCTGCAAAGGAATAATGGTTGGGCTCCCACGAAAATTGTATAACATAAGCTTCTGTTATTTTCTCTACCATCGTGGCCTTCAAAATAACTTTTTCGCCATTGATGATGAGTTCTTTTTCCAGAACCTCATTTTTCCATTTTGCAGCACCACCCACTAAACATTTCCATTTGGCGCTGGTAGTTTTCTTCATAATGCTGCTGTATTCATTTACAGTATCTGCAGGCTCCAGGCAAAATATTTCTATGTTTGTACCCGTAGTTTTTTTAAAACGTATCCGGGCATTTATTACTTTGGTATTATTAAAAACCATTAAACAATTGCCTGGTAAAAATTGGTGGATATTTTTAAATATACTTTCCTTTACCTGTCCGTCTTTGTACAAAAGCAATTTAGAATCATCTCTTTGCTGCAATGGATGCAACGCAATTTTTTCGTCTGGTAAATGATAGGTATAATCCTGTATAGCTATTTCGGCGGGGTTCATTATTGTAAGAATGCGGTTACTTCATTTATCCATTTGGCATTTTCTTTTGTGCAAAGCGATTCGTGTGCACAGCTTTCATATACTACTAATTTCTTTGGCGTAGAAATGTTGTTGTAGATTTCATTGGTTTCTCTTTGTGTAACCCGGGGGTCGTGTAGGCCCCACTGCATTAGCACCGGGCATTTTATTTTTTTAGCATATTCAGTTGGCTTCATACCGTAAGCCCAAAAGCCATGCTCGGTACCGCCCCAAAAAGTAAGCAGTGTAGAGATAGGCTCTGCAGGCAGCTTCATCATTTTTACCCGTCCTTCCACGGCATCCATCATAGACCCAAAAGGCATTTCCAAAATTATTTTTGTGGGCTGCAGGTCATAATCATTAATGGCTTTTGTTATAGTGGCAGCGCCCATAGAAATTCCCCAGAGCACAATATTTTTTTCGCCGGTATTTTTTAAATAATCATATACCAGTTTTACATCTTCCGATTCTTTGAAGCCAATCGTAGTGATATGGCCTTCGCTACTGCCATGCGCCCTGAAGTCCAGTAGCAGGGTATTGTAGCCTATCTTTCTAAAACCTGCAGCTTCATTTAGCACCCCTGATTTTTTGCCGCCATGGCCGTGAAATAATGCTACCGTTCCTTTTGCATTTTCTGTAGGAATATACCATGCGGCTAACTTAAGGCCGTCTTTTGTCGTGAGGTACACGGTTTTAAAATTAGTATCAGGAGCAATGTTTATTTGCTTTACAGCGTTGATGCCGAATAAGATTTCTTTAGTTTTATCCCAACCGGTTTTTTCGTTTTGTTTTTTTATAACTATCTCGCCGGGGTTATAAAAATGCGTAAACTTATACGCATGAAATGCAACGACAACATTTAAAAGAATAAAAATAAAAATGATGGTTCGTAGCAGCAGCCTGGCAAATCTTTTCATTTGCAAATATTTAGTGATTGTTTATTAAAAAAATAAAGATGCTGTTTTTTCTACACTTTACCATTCTTAATTTCCTCCACTACAGCAGGGTCCAGAAGTGTTGAAATATCGCCAAGGTTTTTCATTTCTCCTTCAGCAATTTTACGGAGAATGCGGCGCATTATTTTTCCACTCCTCGTTTTAGGCAGTCCATTTACAAATTGAATTTTATCTGGCTTTGCAATGGGCCCAATCACCCTGCTTACCGTTTGGAGAATATCCTGTTTCCTGGAGTTTTCATCGCCATGCGAACCGCTGTAAATTATATATGCATAAATGCCCTGGCCTTTTATATCATGCGGATAGCCTACTACCGCACTCTCTACAACACCTGCATGCATGTTAATGGCATTCTCAACTTCTGCAGTTCCAATGCGGTGGCCACTTACATTCAGCACATCATCTACCCTGCCGGTAATCCGGTAATTTCCCTGGTCATCTTTTAAGGCACCATCACCTGTAAAATATAAATTTTCGTAGGTGGCAAAATAATTAGTACGGCAGCGTTCATGATCACCGTAAGTTGTACGCAATATTCCGGGCCAAGGTGCTTTAATACAAAGGTTTCCTTTCAACATTCCGTGCTCATCTTTTTCGGTTACTTCCTGCCCCTGCTCATCTACCAGTATTGGTTGCACACCCGGCATAGGTAAAGTGGCCCAACCAGGTTTTGAAGGTGTAACCCCTGCTAAATTTGAAATTAAACAGGCACCCGTTTCTGTTTGCCACCAAGTATCTACAATGGGACATTTTTTCCTGCCGATATTTTCATCATACCAATGCCAGGCCTCTTCATTAATAGGCTCGCCTACTGTGCCTAATATTTGTAAGGATGACAAATCCTTTCCTTTCAATGGTTCTAAGCCGTAGGCCATTAAACTGCGTATAGCCGTAGGCGCTGTGTATATAATATTTACTTTGTGCTTATCTACTATATTCCAAAATCTGCCGGCATCAGGGTAGGTAGGAATCCCCTCAAACATGAGCGATGTGCCACCTGCGCTTAACGGGCCATAAACAATATAACTGTGCCCGGTAATCCAACCGATATCTGCTGTGCAAAAAAATATCTGCCCCGGCTGGTATTGAAACACATTTACGAAAGTGTAGTTAGCCCAGATCATATACCCCGCAATACTGTGTACCACACCCTTTGGTTTGCCAGTACTGCCTGAAGTGTATAAAATAAACAACGGGTCTTCAGCATCCATTTCTTCAGCTTCAAAAGTTACTACCCCATTTTTCTCTACCTGTGTTTCTGCAAATTCCATTTCATCTTCCCACCAAACGTCTCTTCCTTTCAGCATGCTCACCGGAATTCTGGTTCTTGTATAAACTATTACCCTCTTCACTGTTTTATTTCCTATCAAAGCATCATCAATTACGGCTTTTAAAGGGATATCTTTTCCGCCACGATACGCACCATCGCAGGTTACGATATATTCCGCTTTTGCATCTTCTAAACGGTCAGCAATACTTTGTGCACTAAAGCCCCCGAAAATCACGCTATGTATAGCGCCGATTCTTGCACAGCCCAGCATGGCATACGCCAATTCCGGCACCATGCCCATATAAATACAAACCCGGTCTCCTTTTTTTACGCCATTGTTTTTTAATACCTGGGCAAACTGGCAAACTCTTTTGTGTAAACGGTTGTAGGTAACAACTCTTGTTCTTTCTTCCGGGTGATTGGGTTCCCAAATGATAGCTGGTTTATCTCCCATTTTTTCCAGGTGACGGTCAATACAATTTTCCGTGATGTTTATTTTGCCTCCTTTAAACCATTCTATTTTCGGCTCTTTAAAATTCCATTCAAGTACTTTATCCCATGGGCGCCGCCAGGCAAAGGTCTCAGCGATATCTCCCCAAAATCCATCAGGGTCATCTACACTTTTTTTATATGCGCTATGATATTCTTCAATATTTTTTATTTGATATGGATAAGGCATAAAGCAATATTAATTATAAAGAGATGGTTTAATGATAGCATTATAAATCACCTCATTAATTTTTGGACGCACATTCATTTTAAGAAACAGGTCCTGCACCGGCTCATTTACCCGGTTACTTAAAAAAATAAAAATAAGGTTACTAGCTGGGTCTGCCCACACACAGGTGCCGGTAAACCCGGTGTGACCAAAGGTTAGCGGCGAGGCAGATAAAGCAGGGTAAGGCTCTGCCCGGGTAGCATTATCTTTTTCTGGTTTATCAAAACCATAACCACGTCGGCTTATACTACTATGATAGGCTGTAAATAGATCGATGGTTTCTTTTTGCAGGTATTGTTTGCCGTTATAGGTGCCGCCATTCAGCAACATCTGCATAATGGCTGCCAGGTCGTATGCATCACTGAACAATCCCGCATGGCCGGCCACCCCGCCAAACATGGCAGCACCGGGGTCATGTACATCTCCTCTTAGCAATTGCAACCGGAATTGTTTTTCATTTTCAGTAGGTACAATCCGGCTGGTATCCATACGTAGTAATGGTTTAAAACCTATAGAAGATAAACTCATAGGCGCATAAAAAGTTTTTCTTACATATTCATCCAGCGTAGATCCGGTAATGGCTTCTACCATTTTGCCTAAAAAAATAAAATCATTGTCGCTGTAAATATATTTATCTGCCGGGCCAAGCGGGCTTTGTAATATTTCCTTGTAAATGGTATCTCTCCAATCTTTTCGCAGGTAAAAATTATGGGCTACATGAATGGAAAAAGAATCAGTAGGTAAGGAAGCGTATAAAGTTTTAAATGGAACTCCTGAGGCATCTAATGTTTCTTTATAAAAGGGGATATAAGCTACCAGGCCTGCTTGGTGTAGTAATATTTTTTCAATTAGTAAATTTTCTTTGTTGCTGCCTTTAGCCGAAGGAAGGTAATCGCCTAGTTTTTTTTTCAGGTCCAGTTTTCCTTCATCATATAATTTCATAACGGCAAGGGTAGTGGCACAAATTTTTGTTACCGATGCCATATCATAAACCGATTCCAGGGTTACCGGTTTTTTATCTTCATTGCTATAGTTTCCAAACGCTTTCCGGTAAGCTATTTTACCATCTTTTGCCACCAATACCACACAACCCGGTATGGCATTTTTTTCAATGGCATCATTTGCTATCGAATCAATTCTATTCATTTTTACTGCATCAAAACCGGTAGCATTATTATTGAAAAAATTAAAACTTGCAGGGTTATTAAGGCCAAACCCATATTTAAAATTATCGCAAACCGTTACGGGTAAAGTTCCCTGGTAGGGTAATTTTCCCTGCAATAAATCAATAGCAGTATTTTGAATAATACTGTCATCTTCATAACAAACAACCAGGTTGTTTGCCTGGCACCAGTTTTTAGCTGCATATGCATTTCCAAATAAAAATGTAAACGCATTATTTTTTTGCTGTAACTGGTTTACGAGAGAGACTGCTGCAGGGCTTATGCCAAAATTATTTGCAGGCGCCCTGTTTAAATTATGAATACCAATTACAATTTTTTGATAATTCTTAATTTGGTTTATTAAGGCAGTAGCATCACTATCTTTCTGGCCATAATCAAAATAAAATATCCTGGCATTATAGTCAGTAACCATGCGGCGGGTTATGGCATTTTCCTCATTACTTCCCACCGCTATATATGCAGTTGTACCGGCCCTATTATTTTTTTCAATAGCCAGCGGAAAAAAGCTGTTGTCTTTTTTGGCCAGCAATGTAATGGCATTCTCTGCTACCAGCCGCGTCATAGCTGGTATTTTGCTGTTTAAATCTACCGTAAGATTATTTGTATTAACCGGTTGAAGCTCCGCCAGGCCATACTGGTATTTAGCCATCAATACTTTTTTACAATGCATCTCAATATCTGCCCAGCTTATTTTTTTTGCAATTATTGCCTCTTTTATTTTAGCAATAGATTGTGCTACATCTCCCGGAAGGCAAAGCATATCATTTCCTGCAATGATTGATTGCACCGAAGCTTCTCCATCGGGAAAATATTTTTTTACGCCCTGCATTTCCAGGGCATCCGTAAACGTTAGCCCCTGGTAACCCATTTCATTTCTCAATAACCCATTGATATTTTTAGGAGATAAAGAGGTTGCCCTGTTGGGTGTACTGTCTATGGATGGAATATATAAATGTGCCACCATTACACTGCTGATGCCTGCTTTAAATATCTGGTCAAAGGGATATAGTTCCAGCGAATCCAATTGTGCCATCGTTTTATTTATCACCGGCAGATCGTAATGAGAATCTACGGCTACATCTCCATGACCTGGAAAATGTTTGGCGCAGGCCATTACACCCAGGTCCTGCATACCCTTCATGTACTGTATTCCAAAGCGGGCTACTTTATATTTATCTTCTCCAAAACTGCGGTCATTTATTACCGGGTTGTCGGGGTTATTATTCACATCTACCACCGGCGCATAATTTACCTGTATGCCTACACGCTTACATTGTTCGGCAACTATCTGCCCGTATCTATACATAATCGTTGCATCGTTCATGGCACCCAGCATCATTTGTTTGGGAAGTGGCAATACACTATCTGTCATCCGCATTCCTACGCCCCATTCTGCATCTATGGACATCAGTATGGGCGTTTTTGTAATGGCCTGCAGCGCATTTAAAATGCTTGCCTGCTTTACGGGGCTGCCCTGGAAAAGACAAATGCCGCCGACATTGTATTGCTTTACCAGTGTGCTTACGAGGCTGTCAAAAAAAGTAACCTGTTTTGTTTTACCGTCAATAGTAGATAAACGAACTACCATCAATTGGGCTATCTGTTCGTCCTTACTCAGTGTTTTAAAAACACTGTCTGCCCACAGCTTAGCATTCATCTCCTGCGCTGTTACAAAATGGCTTATCATTAAAAAAGCAATAAAAATTACTGCATAATTTATCTTATTTGTTACCCGGCATTTTTTTTTAAATTTTACTTCAGTGGCAGAGTTTATCCTGAGGAGCAAAGTACACTCTTGTACAGTAATAATTCTATTCATCTTATGATGCTGTTGGTTATATTATTAAAGATCGGCAAAAATGGGTTGTCTATCCCGTTAAAAAAAGTTCAAAATAATTGTAGCAATTCCTCTTGCTTTAAATGCTATTTTTGCACACTCAAATTACAGAATTTTGCCGGATATTATTCAATTATTGCCCGATAACATAGCTAACCAGATAGCCGCCGGTGAGGTAATACAACGCCCTGCAAGTGCTGTAAAAGAACTGATGGAAAATG
>JBDUCK010000347.1:0-3562 GCA_040003485.1 Ferruginibacter sp.
TAAAATCCCAGGGCACTAAAAATATACCAGGCACTCATTTGCCCGCAATCATCATTGCCGCCCAATCCATCGGGTGTTGGCTTATATTGATTGTGTAAAATTTTACGGACCAATTCCTGGGTTTTCCAGGCTTTATCTGCAAAATTGTACAGGTATGCCACATGATGCGCAGGTTCATTACCATGCACATAAGTTCCAATAATCCCTTCCCGGGTTATATCTTCGGTTTCTGCAAAATATTTATCGGGCAAATACATCGTAAATAAAGAATCCATCTTGATGACAAATTTTTTCTTACCACCCATTAATGCAATTAGATCTGGTGGATTTTGCGGTACAAAAAAACTGTAGTTCCATGAGTTGCCTTCAATCAATCCCTGCCCGCTCGTGCTGAGGGCATCAAAATTATTTTTGAACTTTCCGGAAGTATCTCTTGGTTTTACAAAACCATCTTTATCAAAAACATTTTTATAATTAGCAGAACGTTGGATGAACTCATTGTAAATTGCTGTGTTGCCAATTTTTTTTGCCAACTGTGCTATTGCCCAATCATCATAAGCATATTCCAGGGTGTTAGATACAGAAACATTTGATTTATTAGCTGGGATAAAACCGAATTTTATATAATCTCCAATACCTTCATAATTACTTTTTCGTGCTGTAGTTATACATGCCTGAAGCGCTTTATTTGCATCAATAACTGTGTTGCCTTTTATGATAGCATCTGCAATTACTGATACACTGTGATAGCCACTCATACACCAGTTATCATTTGCGTAGTGGCTCCATATTGGCAGCATGTGTAAAGCACTTTGATCGTAATGAACCAACATCGATTTTACCATATCCCCATTTCTTTTAGTTTGTATAATATTATATAATGGATGCAAACCCCGGTAAGTATCCCATAAAGAAAAAGTTGTATAATTTGTAAAGCCTTGTGCCTGGTGAACATTTTGATCAAGGCCTTTATAATTACTATCTACATCCATAAAAGTATTGGGTGCAATAAAAGCATGGTACAGGGCAGTGTAAAAATTTTGTTTTATTTCTGCGCCTGCCTCAATATTAATTTTTGATAGTTCCTTATCCCATTTTGCAGTGGCTTCAGCTACTGTTTTTTCAAAATCCCAATGTGGTATTTCGGCCTGTAAATTTTTTAAAGCGCCGTCTGTACTTACGCCGGAAAGCGCAAATTTTATTTTAATTTTTTCGTTGGCGGCTGTTTTAAAATTGAAATATAATTTTAGCTGCCGGCCTGCCAGGTCAGGGAAATTTTCTTTTTGGTTAAATTTCCCCCAAAAGCCTCCGTACATTTCTTTTTTTGAATTGATGCATCCATAACTTTCCATTGGTTTGGAAAACGCCATTGCAAAATATACGGTTCTGGTTCTTGCCCAACCTAATGTTTGCCTGTAGCCGGTTACCAGCGTATCGTTCTCTACTCTTACAAATGTCCATATGTTTTTTTCAGGGTAATTGTATATGCCATGAACAAGATCTAAAATAATATGTGCTTCATTACTTTCTGGAAACGTATATTGATGAAAGCCTGTTCTTTCGGTTGCGGTTAGTTCTGCTTTTATATTGTAATCATCTAACTGAACACTATAATACCCTGCATTTGCTTTTTCGTTTTCATGGCTAAATGCTGACCGGTACCCACTTTTAGGAACTGTGGCCACACCTGGATTTAATTTTAATTTGCCTACCGTTGGCATTATTAAAAAGTCTCCTAAATCTGAATGCCCTGTACCACTTAAATGAGTATGGCTGAAGCCAACAATGGTTTTATCATCATATTGGTATCCACCGCAATATTTATATACATCCGGGTTGTATTTTCCGTTTTCTATGTATTGCAAAGTATCGGTATCAGGGCTTAGCTGCACCATGCCAAAAGGAACGGTTGCGCCCGGAAAGGTATGCCCCATTTTTTGGGTTCCTATGAGTGGATTTACATATTTACTATTAGTATTCTGAGCCATATTTAGTAATGGAACAAAAAAGACAATACTAAACATTATTTTGAGTGCCGTAGGTTCATGTTTTTTCATACTGATCCATTTGTTTTAAAATGAAATGACCTGGATTATTTCAATGAAGGATTGGCAATATAAGCCTGCCATAATTCATCAAGTGTTTTTCCTGTTGCTGTTTTCCAGGTGTCATCATTATATTTTTTTTGCCTGGCAGCGGCATCAAGTGTTTTTACAAAATCGCTTTTATAGTTTTGTGATATCCACATAAAAAATCTTGCCGTAATTCTGTAAGCGTTATCGTAATGCTGTGTGGACTTATAATCAGGCATACTCCATTTTGCCTTTTCATTATTAATACCTTCTGTAGCCCTTACATAATCTGCAATACCTTCTGTAACCCAGCCGGGCACATTATTATCGCCATACCCTTGTACAATATGCATCAGCTCATGGGTTATCACATCTAAATCTTCCGGAGTTTTTTGAAACCAGGCAGGGTTGAAAACAATTTCACCATTATCAGTTGCAGCAACGCCATCGTATTTTTTATCAATTGTAAACGTAACCGTTTTAGGGCTACTGGAATTATATTTATCAATCAATTTTGGATACTGTTCAAAATAAACCTCCACAAATCTTTTTTTGTATTCATCAGTGAATGATTTGTTTTCATCACTAAAATAAAGTGTAAGACCATTTCTAGCCAGGGTATCGGGTTTGTATTCATTTTTTAAAAACGCTTCCCTGTTCACCGGTTGTATATCTTTTACTTTACCATAAATAGCTCTATCATCTAAAGAAAAAGAATAAGGAAGATCTGACGTACTGGTCACCCGGTTTTTAAAAGGCGTTTCGCTCATGGTTAAATTAAATGCGCCGCCTTTTAAAATATCAGTGTGGGATAACCATGTTTTTGTATAGTTGATATTGTTGAGTTTTTGCGAAGCCACGTAGCGATTTTGTTCACTGTTATTTGCAGCAGTGATAATGAATTTTTTTCCATTGTCTAAATTCAAAGTGATTTTTTTAAATAGGGGTGCCCCTAATACATATTGATCTACTCCCGGGGTTACGGGATAAAATCCCATTGCGCTAAATACATACCAAGCAGAAGTTTGTCCATTGTCTTCATCGCCACAATAACCATCGGGTGTGGGTTTATATAACCTGTTCATTACTTCCCTCACCCAATATTGTGTTTTGTAAGATTGCCCTGCGTAGTTGTATAAATATATCATGTGCTGTATGGGTTGGTTGCCATGAGCATACTGACCCATGTTGGCAATCTGCATCTCTCTTATTTCATGAATGGTACCTCCATAATAAGAATCATCAAAAGTGGGTGGCAGCAAAAAGACCGAATCTAATTTATTTGCAAATTGATCTTTTCCGCCCATTAAATTGGCCAGGCCATTAATGTCATGGAACACACTCCAGGTGTAATGCCAACTGTTACCCTCGGTAAATGCATCTCCCCATTTTAACGGATTAAAAGGACTTTGAAAACTGCCATCTTTATTTCTGCCTCTCATAAAATTGGTTTGTTTATCAAATACATTTCTGTAATTCAAACAACGCTG
>JBDUCK010000348.1:0-3562 GCA_040003485.1 Ferruginibacter sp.
TCACCGTAAAAGAATTCAGCATGCTGCTAAAAGATAATAATTTAAAAAGCCCAAGCGGGCATTATGCTCCCGAAAATTTTTTATACAACAACGGAAATGGAGATGATGTAAAAAATTTCTGTGAGGTAGGGAATGTATTGGGCAATGATTACATTATTATTCCGTCGTTAAAAGAAGAACGGCGTAAAACAATAGATCAATATAAAGAATTGGCAGAAAGAATAAGCAAGGCCGGGGAGATATGTAAAAAAGCTGGCCTTCAGCTTGCATATCATAACCACGATTTTGAATTTGCTGATATTAATGGTGAGCATGGCTATAGCATTTTATTGAACAATACGGATAAAGACCTGGTTAAAATGGAGATGGATATTTACTGGGTTGTAAGAGCAGGCTATGATCCTATTGAGTTGTTTAAGCAACAACCCGGCAGGTTTCATTTGTGGCATGTAAAAGATATGAACAAAGTAGATAAAACTCAGAATACTGAAGTAGGAAATGGAAGTATTGATTTTAAGAAAATATTTAAACACGCCAAACAAGCCGGGGTAAAACATTATATTGTAGAGCAGGAAAATAATTACCAGCCGGAGTTTTTTGGCAGTATCAAAATAAGCAGCCATGCGGTTAAGAAATTATTGTAATAAAAATTTCATCGGCGTTAATATATAATAAAAAAAGGCACTTTTAAAAGTGCCTTTTTTATTACAAACGTTTTATTTTTATATTTCTATACCACACCGTATTGCCATGGTCCTGCAAAGCTATTCTGCCCTTTTTAAAAGTGCCAAAATCGGGGTAGGCTTTAAACTTGCTTCCTGCTACTAGCTGCTTCCAGTTATCGTCCCATAACATTGTGCTGACTACATTCGTGGCATTCAGGTATAGATCTAATTTTCCATTTAATGCTTTTATTTCTGCCTCGTTCCATTCACCGGCTGGCTTTACCGTTTCTTTACTGCAGGCAATGAGATCATAAAGATCGCCGGCACGGTGCTTTGGTATTTTAGCATCCGGGTGCCCGGCATTATCAAGCACCTGCATTTCAGGGCCGGTATACCACACATATTTGTATTTGGCAGTGTCTTCATGAATATAAAAAATGATACCACTGTTACCATTAGCCGCAATTTTCCACTCTAATTTTAAATCGAAATTTTCATATTCATCAGCAGTTAGAATATCGCCACCCTGGCTGGTTTGCCACCCGGCCTTTTTTGTCGTATCCAGGTATAAAGTTTCATCGGCCACTTTCCAGGCTTCACCCACAGTGGTTTTTCCATAGCTATGCCATCCTGCTGTTGTTTTTCCATCAAATAAAGAGATCCAGCCACTGTCGTCTGTGGAAGTTTGTGTTTTATCCATGTTAGTAGTGGATGTTGTAGGATTGTTGCACGCAACTGTTGCAACAGCCAGTGTGATAAATACCCATTTTTTTTTCATGTGTTTATTTTTTATTCTTTTAATAATAAAATATACTTGACCATTTTTTCTGCATCTTCTTTAGCAATAGCAGGATGTGCAGCCATTGGTACCTGGCCCCAAACACCTTGCCCACCTGCTATAACTTTAGTGGCCAGCAGCGTTACATTTGCTGGATTGTTTTCATATTTTTTTGCAATTTCACCATAGGCCGGGCCTATGGATGCTTCGTTAAGTTTATGGCAACTGAAACAATCTGATTTTGCTACCAGGTCTAAGCCTGCATCATAATCCGGGTTGTCTACGGGGGCAGATTTTTTTCCTGTTGTTGTGGTATCGGCGGGCGGTCCTTTATCAGTTTGATTATTACAGGCTATGCAAAAAATGATAACAGTTGCAGTTAAAATATATTTTTTCATTTATTGTTTTTTTTTGAGTTGACAATTATAAAATTAATTTGCTGCCGGTATCAATTTATTAAAGGCCTAATATTTTTTTGTTAAGATCATCATCATTTTCCCCGCCTGCAAAATCATCAAATGCTTTTTCGGTAACACGAATGATATGGTCCCGTATAAACGGAGCACCTTCCCTGGCTCCATCTTCAGGATGTTTAATGCAACATTCCCATTCCATCACTGCCCAGCCTGCATAACCATATTGTGTAAGTTTGCTAAAGATAGTTTTAAAATCAATTTGTCCATCACCCGGGCTGCGGTATCTTCCGGCACGGTTAAGCCAGCTTTGATAACCGCCAAAAGTTCCCTGTTTTCCGGTTGGGTTAAACTCGGCATCTTTTACATGAAAAGCTTTTATTCTTGGATGATAAAAGTCAATAAATTGTTTATAATCCAATTGCTGCAAAACAAAATGGGAAGGATCGTATAGTATACAGGCCCTGGCATGATTGCTTACTTTTTCTAAAAACATTTCATAAGTAATGCCATCAAAAAGATCTTCACCGGGGTGAATTTCATAACAAACATCCACACCTGCTTCATCAAAATAATTTAAAATGGGTAGCCACCGGTTTGCCAGTTCCGTAAACCCGTCTTCAACCAAACCTGCAGGGCGCTGAGGCCAGGGATGAAAAGTATGCCACAACAACGATCCGCTGAAAGTTGCGTGGGCATTCAATCCCAGGTTTTGCGAAGCTTTGGCTCCATACTTTAACTGTTGGACAGCCCAGGCTGTTCTTGCTTTATTATTCCCATGTACTTCTTTGGGTGCAAATGCATCAAACATTACATCGTATGCCGGATTAACGGCCACCAACTGCCCTTGCAAATGTGTACTTAGTTCGGTAATTTCCAGGCCACATTCATTCACCAACCCTTTTATCTCATCTGCATAAGTTTTGCTTTCAGCGGCTTTTTGCAGATCCAGGCAACGGCTGTCCCAGGTTGGTATTTGCACACCGGTATAGCCCAGGTTTTTTGCCCAGCTACAAATGTTTTTTAAATTATTGAACGGTGATTTATCATCCAGGAACTGGGCTAAATAAATACCGGGGCCTTTTATTGTTTGCATGCTGAAAAATTATTCCACGCAGAGAGACAGAATGCGCAGAAAATTAGTTTTAAATTTTTATGGTCATTATTTTTTCTTTCTTTCTGGGTGCAATCACACCACAAACTCTTTCCACTTCTCATTACTCTGGGATGATGCTACCACATTCTCTACAAATGCCATTCCTCTTATGCCTTCTTCCACGCCCGGGAAATCCAGCCATTCTTCTTTGGGAATATCACCATTTATTTTTGCCTTTATAGTCAATGCAAAATTGCGATAAAGATTTGCAAAGGCTTCCAGGTATCCTTCAGGATGCCCGGCAGGCACACGAGTATTATGTGCGGCAAACGAACTATTGTAACTGCCGCCGGTACGATAAATTTCTGTTGGTTTATCCAACCATTTTACCAGCAAAGTATTAGCCTCATCCTGTTTCCACTCCAGGCCCCCTTTTTCTCCATACACTCTTATTTTTACATTATTTTCTTCACCTGCGGCGATCTGTGTCGCCATTAAAACACCTGAACATCCATTATTGAACTTTAAAAATGCAGCGCCATCATCATCCAGTAGCCTGCCATCTACTACCGTATTTAAGGTTGAGCAAAGTTGAATAACTTCTGCGCCG
>JBDUCK010000074.1:0-12017 GCA_040003485.1 Ferruginibacter sp.
TCAAGTGTTTCTATTTCATCTTCCTGGGTATGATAAAATTTTTCATTATCCATTTTAGAAGTGCTGATGGTGTGTGCCGGTACACCAAGAGCTGCAAGCGTTGCATTATCACTACGGTAAAATAGATTCTGTGTTGGATAAGGATCTGGTTCAAAATGGAAATTAGTCCCGACGAGGTTGCCCTGTAGTATCTTACCAAAATCAGATTTTTCGTAACCGGTTATATAAGCGCTGTTGGTACCCCATTTACTTTCTGTGCCAATCATTTCAATATTAAACATGGCAACTGCACTATCTGCATTAACCTGCTTTGAAAAATATTGCGAGCCAAAGCCCCCAATCTCTTCTGCAGTAAATGCTACAAATATTAAAGTGCGTTCATTATTTTTTAATTTGCTGAAATAATTGGCGAGCATTATTACCGCGGTTGTGCCTGCGGCATCATCATTAGCGCCATTATAAATAGAATCGCCGGCGGCATTGGGCTTACCAATACCCAGGTGATCATAATGGCCGGAAAAAATTACATACTCTTCTTTTTTGCTTTTTCCCGGCAACACGCCGACAATATTTTTAAGCCGTTGCTCCGTTAAATTATTTTTAATATGAAGGCTGATGGAAACAGGGTTGGTATTGGAAGTCAAAATAAAAACCTGTGAAACAGGAGATGAAAATTTAGCATTTCCAGCGAACCGCTGCATACTTTTAAATCTTTTGGCATGGCTGGTATCAACCAATACCAATACATTTTTTTTAAGATCAAAAACAGGGAAAACTATTTTAGAAAAATCATCTTCTTTTTTTACAATCACTACTTCATAGTCTTTTAACGAACCTATATTTAGTTCTGCTGCGGTAGTATTTACGGCAACATTGGTTTCATTCAGGCTATCAGCATCCAGTATACCTGTTATTGATGTTGGCTTAGCTTTTGTCATCACAAATTCCTGGAAGTAGGAAGTGCCATTATTGAAAAAAGCCAGGTTACTTTTTGTAAATTCTGCTGCAATAAAACCGGCGGCTTTATCAATAGAGGGAGTAAAGGATTTACGGCCCTGCATATCATCTGCAGCTAATACTTTTTCTATACGCTCTACTTCTCCGGCATTTATTATTTTGTCAATATTCTGCGATGATGCAGAAAAAACAATTGCGGATAAAATAACAGGAAACAATATTTTTTTGAGCATCTTATAATTTTTACGGGAAAGATATTTTTATTAAAAGAACGGCCACGACCGTTCTTTTTAATACATTATTGATAAAAGAATGTTATAACAAATCAAAGCAACCTTGAACTTTAAACCTTAAACTTTTTGACCCTTTACAGGCTCATCATTTCTTTAAACTTAACAGCCTGCCTGCGGCTTACTTCAATTTTTTCGCCGCCCTTTAAATCAAGTAATAGACCGCCGTTAAAATAGGGTTCTACTTTATCTATCATACGCAGATTTACAATATGTTTCCTGTTTGCCCTGAAAAAAGTTTTTTCATCAAGCCTTTCTTCCAGTGCATTCAAAGATTTTAAGATAAGGGGTTTGTGGGTGCTGAAATATACTTTGGCGTAGTTACCAACGCTTTCGAATAGGCGTACTTCTGATAATTTTACAAACCAGCATCTTTCCCCATCTTTTACAAATACCTGGTCAGTTTCGCTAAGCATCCCCCGATTTATGCCAGCCATGGCTGCTGCCATTTCTTTTTCTTCTACCTGCTGCAGTTTATGCAATGCATCGGCAAGCCGCTTGGGTTCCACAGGTTTCATTAAATAATCAAGCGCATTTACTTCAAACGCTTTAAGCGCAAACTCATCATAAGCTGTTGTAAAAATTACATGTGGCGCCCTCTCCAGTTCCATCAGCATATCAAAACCGGTTTTGCCGGGCATTTGTATGTCTAAAAAAATAAGATCAGGCATAAGCTGCTCTATTTTTTCAATACCTTCCTGTGCATTGGCTGCTTCGCCTATTACTTCTACTTCGGGAAAATCTGCCAATAATTTTTTTAATTCATTTCTCGCCAATCTTTCATCATCAATTATAATTGCTTTGTGCATTGCTGTAAAAAAATTTATTGATTTATAAAGTTAAAAAACATTGGCCACCGGCATAATTATTTTTGATTCTACCATTCCGCCGTTTATATCATGGATCTCAAATTTTGCTTTTCCCTGGTATAAAAGATTGAGCCTGTCCTGCGTACTTTTTATGCCAAACCCTTCTTTATTTACACCGCCGTTCCCATTAAGTGTACCGGAATTTTGTACAACCAGTTCGTGGTGGTTTTGTTTAAACAATGAGATTATGCGGATATTGCCACCATCAATTTTTTTACTGATTCCATGTTTAATAGCATTCTCTACCAAAGTTTGTAACATCATGGGAGGGATAGGTTGGGCAAGGGTATCGGGGTCTATATCCATTTCTATTTTAAGCCTTTCTTCAAAGCGCATGTGCTCCAGCGCAAGATAATCTTTTACAATATCCAGTTCCTGCTGCAAGGGTACGGTTTCCAATTGTTCTGCCCGCATACTGCTGCGTAAAATATTACTTAACTCGGTAATAGCAGTTCTTGCCCGTTGTGGATTTTCATCTACAAGTGCCCGGATGCTGTTTAAGGCATTAAAAATAAAATGAGGATTGATATGAGATTTGATGGTTTTTAATTCCAGCGATTTAACCATGGCTTCCAGGCGAAAGGTATCCAGTTCCTGGCTGCGGTTTCTTTCTACATAATGATAAATGTAATAAATGAGGTTCCACATCAGCACCAGCCAAAGTGCATTAAAACTGCTTAAGAAAAGCCTTTCAGCCTTGGTATATTTCCGCAGTCTTTCAGGATTGTATCCCAGCCAAAAATCTATTGATTCAGATATAACCCCGAATAAAATTGCAAATACAAAAGTGAGCACAACGAAATAGAATATCTGTTTTTTTAAAGGCTTATCCAGCACTTTAAGGCTATGGATATTTAAACGCATTACATGCGTAATGATAAGGCCCAGAAGGCAGGTAAGCACCAGGCTTGTGTAATAAAGCTGCCCCGGCTTGCCAAATGTAGTTACAAAAAATACGCTTATGGCAATATTTATAGACCAGCCAATTATCTGGCACCACCAATACCTGGAAATCTTTTTTAGCATATGAACAGCAAATCTATTTAGCAATATACTTAATAAAATGGTTGTTTTTATTAATGGCTAAATAAGGGTTTAAGAGGTATATAATTATGTAGTTAAAACAAGGGCATCGTTCATTGACCGTTAAGAAAATAAATAATTTATTTTCTTAATAATTTAAAAGCATGGCCCCACTCATTCCTGATAAAGCCGGGAATACACCATAAAATACATAAAGGCTCAATAGCCCTGGCTGCAGTATCTGCCCCCATATCTGCGGTTTCCCAACCAAATTTTTGAAGGATAACGGATACTGCTGTTTTTGCGGGTATATCATTACCACAAATAAACATAGTTGGCTTTACACCATTATAATCAGGCCTATACATAAGTGTATTTCCTACGCTGTTGAATGCTTTTACAAATTTTGCTTCGGGCAATTCTTTTTGAAGTTTTTCCATGAGTGATTCATTACCATCCGTAAAAAATTTTAAAACGCCATTTACAGGAGCATCAGCAGCAATAGGATTGGTAGCATCAATAATTATTTTGCCTGAAAAATTTTCTTTACCTGCCAGCGATATTACGTCTATAGCTGCAGACCCTGCACATGCAAGCACCAGCATTTTCCCGAAAGCTGCTGTGTCAGCAAAATTCCCCGAAAGCCCAGCGCTGTTTTTATTTTTCCATTTTGTTACTTCTTCTTTTTGTGGGTTGCGGCTTCCCAGCATAACTTCGTAACCTTCTTTTAAAAAAGCACTGCCAAGCACCTGGCCTACAATGCCCGAACCAATGATACCGATTTTCATGATGAATATTTTTAGATATGATTATGATGAAAATATTTTAATAAAACCCCGGTTGCATTAATACATAAAATATTTTTAAATGATTAATGTTTAGTTTTACAAAATAGATAAAAACCAGTAAATGGGCAATCCTAACTTAAATATTAATAAAGAATTTTTAGAACCCGCAGAGAAAGAATTTGAAAATACTATCAGGCCCGCTGCTATAGAACAATTCTCGGGGCAGCAGCAGATCATAGAAAATCTTATCATTTTTATCAAGGCCTCCAAACTCAGGGGTGAAGCGTTAGATCATATCCTCTTTCATGGTCCGCCCGGCCTGGGCAAAACAACGCTAAGCAGAATTGTTGCAAATGAAATGGGCGTAAATATTAAAGAAACATCAGGGCCGGTAATAGAAAAGCCTGGGGATCTTGCGGGGCTGCTGACCAACCTGGAAACTAACGATGTATTGTTTATTGATGAGATACACCGGCTTAGTACCGTGGTGGAAGAATACCTGTATGCAGCAATGGAAGACTATCGCATAGATATTATGATAGATAGTGGCCCCAACGCACGAACAGTGCAATTGAATTTAAATCCTTTTACGCTGGTAGGTGCTACCACCCGAAGCGGCTTGCTTACGGCACCATTACTTTCCAGGTTTGGAATAAAAAGCCGGCTGGAATATTATGATACAGAAACTTTAAAAAATATTTTATTGCGTAGCTCCAATATTTTGAATACAAAAATAACCAGTGATGCAGCGACAGAGATTGCGGGCCGTAGCCGTGGTACACCACGTATTGCAAATGGTTTATTACGCAGGGTAAGAGATTTTGCACAGGTAATAGGCAATGGCGCTATTGATATGGGTATTACCGGGCATGCATTAAGAGCATTGAATGTAGATGCTTACGGATTAGATGAAATGGATAACCGCATACTCACAACTATCATAGAAAAATTTAAAGGCGGCCCCGTAGGTATTACCACTATTGCTACTGCCGTGGGTGAAGAGCCCGGTACCCTGGAAGAAGTATATGAACCTTTCCTGATAAAAGAAGGGTTTATTATGCGTACTGCACGTGGGCGTGAGGTAACAGAAAAAGCCTATAAACATTTAGGAAAAATACCACCAACAGGCATGGGGGCAAATATGTTATTCAGCTAAGCAGAATGCAGATTTACGGATGCGGAATGAAGAATGGGCTCCACAACTGAATGCTGTTTTAAAAATAATGAAGTGATTAGTTACTCTACCTTCGGAAATCTCAGTTAGTAATAAATTTGTAAAATGGAAATGGGCTTCAATTTATTTGAAGCCCATTCGTTATTCTACACTCGTTATTCGTAAATATTATTATTCTGTTACTACCAGGCGGAAACCATTGCCATGAATATTTACAATTTCCAGTTTGCTATCTTCTCTCAAATATTTGCGAAGTTTGGCAATATATACATCCATACTGCGGCCATTAAAATAAGTATCACTGCCCCATATTTTTTTAAGAGCTGCTTCCCTGGGGAGTAAATCATTTTTATATTCACTAAGCATTTTAAGCAACTCATTTTCTTTTGGAGAAAGCGTTTGTACTTTACCGTTTACCGTTAGTTCCCGCAGGCGTGGATTAAAGTGGTAGTTACCTAAATCAAATTCTGCATTCACTTCTTCCCGGTGTGTTTCTTCATTGCGTTTTAAAATAGCTTTTATTTTATGAAGCAATACTTCACTGTCAAAAGGCTTTGTGATATAATCATCTGCACCCAATTTGTATCCCTGTATAATATCATCCTTCATCGTTTTTGCGCTTAAGAAAAACAGTGGTACATCCGGGTTTATATCCCTGATTTCTTCAGCTACCGTAAAGCCATCCATATTAGGCATCATTACATCTAATAAGCAGATATCAAATTTTTCCCTTTGGAATGCTGCCAGGCCAAGGCGGCCGTCCCTTTCCAGTATTACTTCGTAGTCATTTAGTTCAAGATAATTTTTTAATACCATGCCAAGGTTTGTATCGTCTTCGCACAATAAAATTTTGGGTTTAGCTGCTTCCATGTCTTATTTAGTTTATTTACAAATAAAATTTAAATCAATGTTGGTACTGCTAATATAATGCCTAATTTTTTGTTAACCTTGCTTTTTTGGGAATGTGTAAATGAGGGCTAAATGGTAAATCAAGGATTATGTGAAGTATAATTTACGCTATGTTGAAAACTAAATAATAGTTTGCTGTATTAGTAAGTGACACAACGTTGACGACGGTAATATAATGCCGGTTGCATAAAATTAGCCGGGGCAAATGCCCAATAACGAAATGAGAGTGGGAAGATATTTATTCTACCGTTAAAGAAAAAGTGAGAGAGCGGGAATTCAATTTATCTATTATGTTGGAATATTTTAAATACTGATCCCGGCTATGTACATTGTTGAGGCCAAAGCCTACTTTTAATTCGGGCGTTAAAACAAATACCGGGAAGTAAAGATGAAAACCGATGCCCGTCTCAAAGCCATAATCCAGTTTTTTTATCTTCAGAATATTTTGTGTATTCTTATCGCCTTTACTGGCAGCAAGATCATATTCTATTTTGCCACCCAACATCATGTACACTTTAAAATTTGCTATGCGGTCACTGCTGAATTTTAATTGCAGGGGCAAAGCAAGTGTGATGCCCTGTACTTTTTTAGTGGTCACGCTATCTTCCCCGGCGGGCTTATCGGGATATTTTAAACTGTATTGAAAAGCTTTTTCTGTAAATATCAAATCAAGGGGAAAAGTGCGTATATCAAAATGCTCACTCAGATTCAGATTGACGAGCAAAGCCAAATTTAAACCGGTACTGTTTATACTTTCTACCGCCATTACACTATCCTGCGTTAAAAAATAAGGGTGATGTGTAATGCTGTAATGAGAACGGTTAACGCCAACATTTATACCAAAATGGTATAGCTTGGAATCATGGTCCGGCTGGTTTATGCCATCCCGCAATTGCGCAAAAGCCATAATGGGGCACAGCCCAAAAAACAAGAAGATATATTTTATTTTTCTCCGCAATAAATACTGCATATTCCTAAACTGAGGGTTTTACTTTGTGTTTTTAAATAGCCAAGGCTTTTAAGAATTTGTATAAATTTTTTTCCTTCCGGAAACTTTTTTATTGATTCGTCCAGGTATTCGTAAGCAGTGCGGTTTTTAGAAAAGAGCCTGCCCATACCTGGCGTAACTATTTTCATATAAAAATTGTAAAATGATTTTACAAAAGGCGATGAAGGCTGGCTAAACTCGAGCACCACTAATTTTCCGCCGGGTTTTAGTACCCTTAAAATTTCTGCAAGCCCTTTTTCAAGGTGCTGAAAATTCCTTACACCAAAAGCTACGGTTACTGCGTCAAACGAGCCAGTTTCAAAATTTATTGTTTCGCTGTCGCCATTTAACAGTTGGATAGTATTTTCTAAATGTAATTTTTTTACTTTTTTTCTCCCTATATCCAGCATGCCTTCACTGATATCGATACCAATTATTTTATCAGGCTTAAGCAAACCCGATGCCATTATGGCTACATCTGCTGTACCCGTAGCCACATCTAATATTTTTTTTGGATTCAACTGTTTCAGATAAGCCAGGGCTTTCCTCCGCCATCTTATATCTATGCCCCCACTCAATACCCTGTTTAAAAAATCGTAGCGGCATGCAATGTCATTAAACATGCCAGCGACCTGCTGCTTTTTGCTTAAATCAGAATTTTTATCGGGGACTACTGTGTCATGATCAAATATTGCCATAGCAACTGCAAATATAAGTTGTTTGCAAGAGCTATAAATGGCGATGAGTTTTTGTAGCGCATATAAAAGTTAAGTTTGCATCTTATTTAACTTTCACAATGCAGATTAAAAAAGCGGTTTATATAATAAGTAGCCCGGAATATGAAAAATGCCCTGTACCAGATAAGCCGGAATATGCGTTTATAGGCCGCAGTAATGTTGGCAAATCTTCTCTTATAAATATGATCTGTAATAATGAAAAGCTGGCCAAAACCTCCGGCTCGCCGGGCAAAACACAAATGATAAATCATTTTGATGTTATAAGCGCAGGTGCTACAGAGGAAAATAAAAAGGAAGCTACTTACAGATGGTACCTGGTAGATTTACCTGGTTATGGCTTTGCCAAAGTGAGCATGCGCAGCCGGAGAAGGTGGGAGCAGATGATAGAAAATTACCTGCGCAAGCGGGAAAATCTTACACAGGTATTTGTGTTGATAGACGCCCGCCATACGCCGCAAAAAATTGATCTTGACTTTTTGGAAAATCTCAAAACCTGGAAGACACCCTTTAGCCTGGTATTTACGAAAAGTGATAAGGAAAACCAACGCACCGTAAGTAAAAATGTGAAAGACTTTTTGGAAGCTATGAAAAAAACCTGGCAGTTTTTACCGAGGCATTTTGTAACAAGTGCTGTAAAAAAAACCGGGAAAGATAAATTGCTTGCATTTATAAATGAAACAAATGAAGAGGTGGGGAAGAAGAAGTAAAGGTTTACTATATTACTTCTTAGTTTACCATTTTATTAGCACAACTGCTGCTGGCAAAGGCTTCCGGCTTGGCTTTAAAAGCAAAACCCATACCCAGAATATAGCCCATGGCTTCCCGTAGTGCTTCGTTACTTTTAAAATGGGGATTCGTATTAATGTCGGCATGCACTTCCATATCTACATCAAATTGTGTAAACAGGTTGCATAACTCATAAGCAATCTCAATGCTCTTGGCTACTTCTACAAGCATCCGTTCTTTAATACTATATTTAAGCTGGGTTTTTTCGTTATGAATAAACATAAAGCCACCATGGCCTTCACGTAAAAAAACAATTACTGTAGCAAATTCGGTATCCTTACCTTTTACCTGGCTATCGGTACCAATGCAAACTTTTAGTTTATACCCGGCTGCAGTTTCTCTTTTAATAGCTTCGGTTACTGCATCTTTAATTGGAAGACGAATGGCATCGCCGTTAAATTTTCTCCATAACATAATGAATGGGGTTTTCTAAAGTTACTTATAAAACTAACGCCGGATATGTTTTTTAAGTTAAGCAATTAAAAATTGTGAATATGTGAATAAGTGAATGGAGAAGCATTAAAAGGGTTGAATGAGATTAGGCAGATGGGGGGCTGGCGGATAGCAGCGGCTACCCCGGTGAAGGTTTTTGTGCATGGCCAGGTGCCGGAGTAACAGCGTATAGCCGCTGCCGCTGCTTATTAAAAACCAATGCTGATAGCCTATAACTATTTCAAAAAAAAAGGGGCCAGTCCCTAACACTGGCCCCAACTTACACATGAATCTACCTTACTGTTTTATAATTCTTTCTGCTTGTTTAGTATTATTGCTTATTAACTGAATTACGTACATGCCTGCCGGTTGGGTCTGAATATTTATTTTATTTATTCCCTGGGTTCCGGTGCCCCTGGTTAAGATTCTGCCATTTAAATCGTTAACGATATACTGATAATTTTGGGAAGCATTTATGGTTATTTCATCTTTTACAAATGACGAAACAAAGAAGTGTTTACTTTGATTTTCTAAAGCCTTTAATGCAACGGTGTTTGAATAAGCCTGCTGATCTATTACCGAAATAACTTTTAGCCTGTAATATAATATACCGCTTTGGTAAGGAAAATAACTGAAAGCATCTGTACCCGCATTGATAGTATTTAATGGTTTAAAGACAATACCATCTGATGATACTTCCAGCACCTGCGTTTTAATTGGCTCATCTGCAATAATTTTCCAGGAAAGATTGTGCTTTGAGTTATTGCTATTGCCACTTAATGCAATATCGTGTATAGGCAATAAAGCTTTTACACCTAATACTGAGTAAGACCCAAGGCTGCCGTAATCGCCGATATTTGCGTTGCCTGTGCCGGTAATAACCATGTAATAAGTACCTGCATTTAAGGTTGTATCTACAACTACGTTTAAGGCATCAGCAGGATTGTAGGTTCTTATCAGCGTTTGGCTGGCATTGTACAGGTCCATCTGTACATCAAGGTTTGCACCCGTATTGCTGCTGTTGATGCCATACGGCGTTACTTCTAAATGTGTATTGGAATTTTGCGTATTTACAAATTTAAAAACATCTTTATCGGTAGCAGTGGTGATAATTCCGGAAACACTAAATGAGGAAGAACCTAATGAAAAAGCACTGGTATTAACAACATCAGTATAATCATCTGTGCGGTAAGTAAAGCCATTTTGTGAGGTAATAATGGTGAGATTATCCTGGGTAGTTGCGCAACCATAAGGCGTAGGACCATCATTCCAGCCGGTCATATTCTCGCCATAACTGTTACCCATAACCGGAGCCCAGCCAATTTCACCGGTTCCCGTACCGGGGTTATAGGTTTGCAACAGCGTGCAATTGGAGTCGTAAGTAGATTGGTGTGATAAACCTAAGGTATGGCCACTTTCGTGTGAGCAACATTCTGCCAGGTATTTAGGCACATAAGTAAGCCTGTCTGCAAATACAAATCCCGGTGTATCATCTCCCCAGGTAAAAGACCCTATGTAGGAAACACCACCTACCGCAGCCGGGTACCAGGCACTGCTGGTGGTAACGATTATTCTTATTCTTCTGTTTAAAGGGGCCAATAAAAAAGCTGCAGAATCTGTTGTAATATTTATGTTGAATGGGCGGTAATCTTCGGCTACACGATTAAAAATTTCTGTGATCTGTGGATCAGTCATTCCGCTGGCAGCGCAGGTAAAACGTGTGCCTCCATTCCAGCCAGCCGCACTAACTGTTTGGCCATCAAAATCTAAAAAAACAGTTGCGGTTGCAGAGGGTAAGCTGTTTAATTTTGGGCCTTGCTGGGAGTAAGCCGCAAGCGAAATAAAAAACGTAAATATAAGTAGGGTATATTTAGTAAAGTTTTTCATTATGTTGAATTTAGTTACTGGCATAGCCTGTAAATAATTGGATATTGGTGGATATTAATATAATTAAAGGATAGCTTTTTAATAGCTGCAATCCTGTAAAATTCTGCCGGTTTCAAATTTCTCAAGGCTGTACTGGCCATCCTCACCTCTTTTTATTTCGAAACCATCAAATGCTTTATTATTAATAATGCGGCCTGTGTAAGAAATGCTATTATCAGCATTTATAATTTTTGAAATACTTAATAAGGAATTATTAAGTGACGCAGATCTAATAATAATGTTTTGAAGATTGCTGTATTTTACCTCGTTGGTTATGACAGTACCAGAGAAAATAAAATTGTTGGCAAGAACAATAGAAGCGTCTTGTCCCGCAAAGAAAGTAAACGCATTTTTTAATACGGCATCATTCACTTTTATATTTTCCGGTAAGCTTGCAAAAAGTTTTGGCCTCGTATCGGCCTTTTGCTGGGAGTAGCCAACTGCTGTTGTCAGGCAAAGCATTAGTATAAGTAATGGTTTACTCAGTGTATTCATACGATTAATTTTAAATAAGATAAGTTGGATAAAACTCTTTAATGGAAACGCAGTACTGTACTATTTAGTATGCAGAGAATGGCATTTGTGCAGAAAAACCAGGAAAAGAAATTTGGCTCCTAAAATTGATTGGTACTAAGCAGTACGAGGGTACAGGCTTCCTGTGTTTTAATGCCTGCTTTAGCGGCTAATTCTTCCAGCTCCGGGTTTTCTGTACCGGGATTAAATATGATACGGTTCGGCTTTAGCGAAAGTATATAATTGTAATAAGGGACCTGATTGGTAGGGTTAAGGTATAAGGTTACGGTATCAATATCTTTTTGTTCTGTTGCGGCGGTTAAAATAGTAACGTTTTTTATGTCCCCCGGTCTTTTGCCAATAGCCACTACAGGATGATCATGAGCCAATAATTTCTTTACTGCTAAAAAACTATATCGTTCTGGATTTAAAGAAGCTCCGAGTACTAATGTTTTTTTGGAAGCCATATTTTTTATTTTAAAAATCTTGATTGTAATGCAGGGGTCGGCAATAGGCAACTTTCTTTTTTGCTGAACCATTTATACCGGTTAGTTGCAATAATATTATACACTGCATTTCTTATAAATGGAGGTACAATAATAAAGCCATATAATAATTTTGTAAC
>JBDUCK010000349.1:0-3551 GCA_040003485.1 Ferruginibacter sp.
TCAATACTTTCACATCTACATCCCGTATTTCATCTGTGCTCAGCGATCTTGTAAGATTATTGGTAAGCAGCATATTCAGCGAATCACTTTTGTTTTTGGAGGCTATCAGTGCCTGTATATATTTATTGGATGAATTGATCTCATCTACCAGTTTGGAAATATTTACATTGCCTTGGCTCGTAGCGTTAAGGCATTTCTCTAACGCCGCCTGCAGCGATCTGGCATGTTCCCGTTCTGAATTTATCTGTTCCTGCAAACCTGAAATCTGAACAGTGGCCCGGCCTAAATTGCTTTTACATTCCTCACCATCCCTGGTAAGTTGGTTGTTCCTGTCTTGTAAACTGTTATAACTGGCCTGCAGCGACTCAAACTTTTTTGTACTTACACAACCTGTGATGAAAACCATTGCTGTTACAGCAGTAATTAAACTAAGATTAATTTTCACGTTAAAAAATTTTGGGTTAAAAATCATAATGAGTCCAACAAAATTGTACCCAAGATATTGATTTTAGCATAAAAGAAAAAAAGTTACCGTCAATTATTCTCCAGGCAAGCTAAATCTTTCTAAATAAAAAAAAGCCCGCTGCTAAATTGCAGCGGGCGTACTTAATTATCCAAAAGTTAGTTACCCATTATCGGGCAATGGCCTTTGGGGCATGTTTTAGGACATGCCGTAGTATTTGTGGTCCTGGCTTTTGCTTTTTTCTTACCACTTTTTGCAGATACAGTTGTACCTGACATTAATGATAACGCCAGAAACCCTAAAAATATCTTTTTCATATTTTTATGTTTAAGATCAAATAATTTTGTTTGTCGATAATAATATTCACGCCTCGGGCGGATGCCAGAATTCAGCGTTGGCTTTAATAATACGGTTATCATTACTCACGAATATTTTTTCTTTTGCTATTGGTAATAAAACGGATACAGAAAATTTATTGACAAAAAATAAATTATAATAAGGGCATCCTATCAATGGATTGCAAGCCATTCCGCCGCAACCGGTTTTTTTATTTTGTTCCGGCATTTTTTTGCTGCAGCTCGCTTTTGTGCAGCACTGCATAGGGATTTTTTTCTGCTCCACTTTTACTATGGGTTGAATAGTAAAGAAACTAATGATCACAAATAATATGGAAGCGCCGCTCTTCATTGCCCGAAAGTTATTATTTCTTTTAAAATCTCAATTACCTCTTATGTAATAAAACATACACAGTCACTGAGTGGGGACGGCATAAAATCGCCAAACTGATGCAAGGCACATTACTGCCATATAGGAATTACTTTCGTAAGCTTTGCTTTGCAGTTCATTATGATACTCTGCTTCCGTAAAATGCACCCACGTAAAATACGCAACGCTTAGAAATGTGTGTTTAATATAAAAAAGTGCTGTTTTATAATGGGTTTGCAATCCAGTATTTTTAAAAATACAATCAATGAACTTTTATTAATACATTTAGCAAAGGTTACTTTGAATGAAATATTTTACAACATTATAACGGTATGAATAAGTATTTTGAACAGGCCTGTTGGGCACTTGCTTTATTATCCCTTTTTTTCATGGACACATCAAAACTACTTCCTTCTTTTTGTGTGTTTAAATTCATTGGATTCAAATCATGTTTGGGGTGCGGCATCGGCCATTCCATTCATTCTGTTTTGCATTTAAATTTCAGCGAATCATTTAAAGAACATGTTTTAGGAATTCCTGCAACCATTGCAATCTTATACCAAATTTTTAAACCCTTTACTTTACTTAAAAAACAAAACAACCTGACATGGACCAACAGCAAATGCTTATGATGTTGCCCGGACTGCAACCTGATGAATTAATGATAATTCAGAACCTGACAAAGGACATGACTGCAACACAACAGCAGCAATTTTACACGTTTTACCAGGGCAAACGAAAAGACCAGCAAACTTTAACGATCATGACAATACTCGGTTTTTTTGGCGTTGCAGGAATTCAAAGATTTATAGTTGGAGAAACAGGAATGGGGATCGTGTTTTTACTCACTGCAGGATTTTGTGGTATCGGAACTATCATTGACCTCGTGAACATAAAAAAAATGACTTTTGATTTTAATCAAAAGCAAGCTATAGAGACTGCAACTCTGGTTAACATGATGGCACGATAGTGTTACCGCAATAACGAATTCGTCTTATTTTCTTGTAATCGGCAATTAAACTCCCGGAGGGTGTTCCATCGTTTCTATAAATTAACTACTATTATAGGAGAGTGAGAGCCGGGTATATTCTTAACAGCTGAAATAATTAAAAAATATCTTATTTTACCATATAAATTTTTATGATGAAAAAAAGAATGATTACATACACCAGATTGCTGGTCGCTTTTATCAAATCAAATTGTCAAACGGTGAAAATAACTGCATTTTGTCTGCTAGCTTTTGTGAGCTTTAATATTTACAATGTTGCTGCCCAGGAAATGCCACTGAAAATACCAGCATCAAGTTTGGGCCAGCGTATTGAACAGGATTTTGGACTTGGTGTGATATCGATAAAATATTACCGGCCAAATACTAAGGGCAGAAAAATATTTGATGGTATGGAACCTTATGGCATTGTTTGGCGTACCGGTGCCAATAACGCCACTGTTATAAAACTAACAGACACTATCCAGGTAGAAGGGCATACCGTGGCACCCGGCTCTTATTCACTTTTCAGCATACCCGGCCCTGATGAATGGATAATAATATTTAATAAAAACATTAACCAGTGGGGCGCTTACTCATACGATCAAAAGCAAGACCTGCTTCGTATTAAAGTAAAGCCAATAAAACTCGATAGCAAAGTTGAAACGTTAACCATTCAGTTTGCTGAAGTAAACCTTGAACACTGCCTGCTGCAGATACAATGGGAAAATACCGGTATAAATCTCCATTTAAATACAGATGTAGATAACCGTATAATGGCCAATATACAAGCGGCAATGAAGGGCGAAAAAAAGCCTTATTACATGTCGGCCATCTGGTATTATAATCACGACAAAGACCCTGGGCAGGCACTCGCCTGGATGCTGGAAGCAGATAAAGCACAACCGCAGGCGTATAATGTAAAATACTGGTTGGCCAGGTTGCAATTAAAAACAGGAGATAAAAAATCGGCAATTATTTCTGCCAACGAGGGGCTTAAGCTGGCTTCTGCAGAAAACAATGCGGAATACATCCGTTTAAACAAAGAGGTATTGCAAGATGCCGGTGTGAACTAAAATTTCGTCGTGGATTATACCACGAAAAATATTCGGTATAACTTATAAGGAGTAATTAGTGGGTAGTGAATTTTGTATTCTGCGGGTTAACTAAGCTTTTTATTATGGAGTTTCCATTTGCCTGTAAAAAAATTAAAGTCGTTAAAGGATGAAGAAGCTGATGCCGTAATAATTAATTCTCCCTTTATGTCAAATTTTAAGACTGGTATTTCCAGGGCCTTGTAGTTCATTATAAAAAAATTTCTGCTTTGCTGTAATAAAAAACAGAAGATAATAAAATTATTACGATTGCTGGTCTTATTTTTCTTCAGACTGATGTGGG
>JBDUCK010000075.1:0-11943 GCA_040003485.1 Ferruginibacter sp.
TATCGTGTTGAAAATTGTAACCCCCTTCATAATATAAAGAAGAAGTCCATTCTGCAACATTTCCTGCCATATTATACAACCCAAAATCGTTAGGCCAATAAGCATCTGCACGTGCAGTATATAAGGCTCCATCTTCAGGGTAGTTTCCTCTGCCTGGTTTAAAGTTGGCAAGCAAGCATCCTTTTTTATTTCTCAGATAAGGGCCACCCCATGGATAAGGTGATTGTGAACGGCCACCACGTGCCGCATATTCCCATTGCGCTTCTGTTGGTAGGCGGAAATCAGATTCAGCAGTTCTTTTCTTGCCTTCCAAAAATGCATTTAAATAAAGTGTTCTCCACTCGCAGAAAGCAGTGGCTTGTTTCCAGTTTACACCTACTACAGGATAGTTACCATAAGCAGGGTGACTGTAGTATTTTTTTGCCATGGGCTCATTATAAGAGTATGCAAAATCCCTCACCCAGCAAAGTGAATCGGGGTAAACAGGAATCTGTTGTTTTACAATAAATGCAGAACGGGGAACAGTTGCATCTTTATTTTGAGCAGAGGCTTTATAGTCAAAAATTTCGGACTGATAAATGATCTTTTTTGAATCTAATTCTTTTTTACCAAAAATTCTGTTATCCGGTGTAAGAATGATAGCATCAATTTTTTCTGTGGTGGCTTTATCATTCCATTTAATAGCACTTGCTTTTTTCCAATCAATATATTCGTTACCATCAGAGCCTTGCTTCACAAAACCCATAAGTTTTGCAGCAATAGAATCTCTTACCCAATTGGTAAACTGCCGGTATTCATTGTTAGTAATTTCGGTTGCATCCATCCAAAAACCACTAATGGAAACCTGCTTATTTCTTGCAGTATAGGCATAGTTTACATCCTGATCACTTGGGCCCATGTGAAAAGTTCCTGGTGGTACATACACCATGCCCGGAGGCTTGGATAAGTTCCACTTGACACCGGGAGCAACACCGTGTAACTGACCATCATTTGGTAATGAGCCAGACTTGTTTTTTCCGCTAAGCATTTTACAACTGCTAGCCGAGGTAGCGATAGCAGCAACTGCTATAAAGTAGAATAACCGATTATTCATTTTTTTAGACTTTGAGGGTAAAGCAAATGTAATGATTATTTTGATTTAACATCATTTGGTATTAGGCCGTTTAATGATACTTATTCACAAAATCATGCCTCCGAACTATTATAAACGAGCAAAATATCCAAATATTGTGAACTGTAATATGTTATTTATTTTTTTATTAACAGTAATAATTCTTTTGCCGAAGTCACAGGTTGCTGGCACTGGTAATTTTTACATAGATATATACGGGAAATTTCGGAATAAGGCTTGCCTGCCAATAAAGGTAGATCTATAAGTTTATTACTACTTTGTAATACCTTATCTGGAATATAAACGTGCAAAACATCATTTAGGGTTGCCCGGTTATTTGTTCCGGTAATAGCAACCTCATTTATTCCCATCGTAAGTTTTAAAAAACACGTTGCCCAAATGGCAAAAGAGCCTGGATATTTTTTTACCACTTCAGAAACTGCACTAATCATTCTAATGGCTTTACTATGCCACATTGCTTCATTAAAAACAACAGCAAGATATAGTAGGTTGTGAGTCATCACCGCATTTGCAGAAGGTATTGCGCCATCATATAATTCTATTTTTCTTACTATAACATCTTTCTGATCCTGATTAGTAAAAAAAAGAAGATCACTTTCAGTATCATTAAAATGTAGCAATACAAATTTTGTCAGCTCTCCAGCCCTTACTAAATAATCTTGGTTACCGGTTATTTCCTGCAGGTTAATGCATGCCTGGATGTAGTAAGTATAATCATCCAAAAATGCCGGGTATTTTGCCTGGCCGTTTTTAAAAGTGTGATACATAGAACCATCTGCAGTGTTCAAAAATTCTGCCTCAATAAATACAAACAGTTGTATTGCAGCAATTTTATACGTTTCATTAAGAAGGGCTGCGTAAGATTTGCATAATGCCGTTAGTAAAAGCGCATTCCATCCAAGCAAAATTTTATCATCTGTTACAGGCCTGATCCTTTTATTTCTTACAGCCAATAATTTCTTATTACAAGAGAAAATGGTTGTTTTAAAATCAGCTGGGGGAATATTAAATTCCGCTGCTGTTATTTGAATTGGAGTTGTTATATGCAGTATATTTTCTCCGTCCCAATTGCCAGTTTCTGCTATATTATAATAGGCGCAATACATAGCACTATCATCACCCAACAGCTGGTCAATTTCTTTTTTTTGCCATATATAAAATTTACCTTCCACCCCTTCGCTATCTGCATCTATAGCAGCATAATATCCTCCATCTGCATTCCGCATTCCATCCATGATGAAAAGGATTGTTTTACTTATAGCTGATTTGTAAAATTCATTTTTTGTAAAAAGATATGCATCGCACAAAACACTTATCAATATAGCATTATCGTAAAGCATTTTTTCAAAATGAGGAACCAACCAGGTATTGTCTGTACTATATCGCGACATACCCCCACCTAACTGATCGTATATACCACCATTTAGCATTTTCTGTAATGAAAGCTCTGCTTGTTTTAAGGCATCGGTATCATTAAAATAATATGAATATTGTATCAGGTATTGAAGAGAAAATATTTGGAGAAATTTAGGAGGTTTGCCAAACCCACCTTCTGAGGTGTCAGCAGATTTTAAAATATTTTCAGCAATCAATATGCAATCTTTTTGAATAAATAATTCTTCCTGTTGCTGCAATAGATTAATACTTTTTGCAGCACCAAAATTATTCGAGTTTTTTATATGATCAATTAATTGTTCTGCCTGCTCTTCAATTTCGCTACGCCGGTTTTGCCAGGCGTCATTTATAGAATAAAGCACATCTGTCCATGAAGGGGGGTTAAAAGCTTTTTTGGGCGGAAAATAAGTACCACCATAAAAAGGCTTGCCATCCGGCGTAAGAAAAACATTCAGTGGCCAACCGCCATTACCCGCAATAGCCTGCACTGCATCCATATAAATATGATCCAGATCCGGCCGCTCTTCCCTGTCTATTTTTATATTGATAAAAAAATCATTCATGAGGGCTGCTACCGATGCGTTTTCAAAACTTTCTTTTTCCATTACATGGCACCAGTGGCAAGCCGCATAGCCAATGCTTATTAATATGGGTTTATTCTCCTCCTTTGCTGCCTGAAGGGCTTCATCACTCCAGGTAAACCAATGCACGGGATTAAATGCATGTTGCAAAAGGTAAGGGCTGGTTTCCTGTATAAGCTGATTAGAATGCTTTATTGGCATTTACAAAATTCAAGTTTAATTATTACAATTTATTACAATCAAAAAAGCAACCATAATTATGATTGCTTTTTAAAAAATTATGCTGATAATTTTATTTCTTTTTTTCTGAAAGTATAAATTTTTCCAATGCGCTGACCATACTGGGGCTTTGGGGTAGCGGAGCTTTTATATCCAGCACAAGCCCTGCCTCTTCTGCTGCTTTAAATGTGTTGGCGCCAAAAGCCGCTATCCTGGTACCATTTTGTTTAAATTTGGGGAAGTTTTCCATTAGGCTTTTTATACCACCGGGAGTAAAAAGGCATATCACATCATAATTGCGGTTGATGACTTCTTTAATATCGTTGCTGATAATTTTATATAGAACCGGGGTTGCATGACCACAGTTGTGCGTTTTTAACCAATTGGTTATTTCACTATCAAATGCCTGGGAGCAGGGATATAAAAACTTCTCATTATCCTTATGCTTATTTATTACGTCAAACAAGCTTTTATTGGTACCGTCGGCACCATAAAAAACTTTTCGCTTACGGTACAAAATAAATTTTTGCAGATAAAGCGCTACCGCTTCAGTAATACAAAAGTATTTTGTATCCTGCGATATGGTTACTTTCATTTCATCGCACGTCCTGAAAAAATGATCAATAGCGTTTCTGCTGGTAAAAATCACAGCAGTAAAGGCGGCTATATCAATTTTCTGCTTGCGGAAATCTTTTCCAGGTATACCTTCTACCACTATGAAAGGGTAAAAATCGAGGTTTAAACTATACTTTTTAGCTAAATCAAAATAGGGAGATTTCAAGCCTTCGGGCTTATGCTGAGCAATAAGTATTTTTTTAACTTTCTTGGCTGATACCACAGCCTCTTTATCAGAGTTTTTTAGCATACTTACTTCCAAATGGTAGTGCAAATTTACGATTTTATAACGAAAAAAAACATAACTCCTTTATATATAAGAAAAAGGGGCAATACCTCCACTGAAAATATGTATAAAAAAAAATGAAACCTACTCACTTTAAGCCTATGCTGCAAAAGCCCGTAAGATTTAAAAAAACGCATCAACAGCATGGCTCCAATAAGAATAAAAGAAATTAAAATAAAAATTCCGGCAACTTCTTGTTCGGAAAAAGCCATTACGATTACGATTGGCAAAAGACAGATAGCAATGATTTTGTTTATTAAAAAAACTATGAAAGTATAAATATCTGCCTCCTGTTTATACCCCGTTATCCATCCCGTAAATTTTAATGCCATAAATTTTACAAAATAAATTACAGCAAATGCTCCTACGCATAGGCTGAGCAAGTATCCGGTAGTTGGCGGCCGGGTAAAATGCAGGGAACCGGTTAAAAGAAGATAAGTGGTTAAAAGATAAAAATATAACCCTGCCAGGATTACAAAAAGAATATTGAAGATAAGTGAAGGCAACTTATCCTGAGACAATTGGTCTGTAAGTTGGCTTTGCCTTAAAGAAGAATTGAAGAAGACCCGGAATATATTAGAAAAATACCGGGGATAAGTAGTTCTGGCGATACCCAACAATAGAACTAAAGCAGCTAAGAGATAAAAAAAAATATTTTTATCTTCTTTTTTTTTAATTATCTGCGCCAGTGAAACCGGTGTACTTTTACTATTTAAAATGTGGTTATCATTTAATAAACTGGTTAATGTAAATACAGGAATTTCTTCTGACGGAGAATAAAAGTCAATAGAATCTTTTTTGTGAAACACACTATCCTGTGACTGCCCTATTGCGCAAAACTGCACGGAAAGGAAAATAAAAAAAAATAAATATAAATACTTCAAGCGAGTAATCATTTATACGCAAAAATAACTTCAATTATTAAACATGCTCAAAAGTAATTTATATATCCAAAATGTATCTTGGAAGATTCTCTTAAATTAAACCTCACATCATTTCGTTTACCTACTGCAAAACTTAGATTAAGTAGCCCCGCTTTAGTTTCAAATAAGATGCCTAAGCCTGCACCGGTAAAACGGTTGTTTACATCTATAGATTGATAATTACTTTTTGCCCAACCCAGATCAGCAAATGTAAACAGGTACGAATTAAGCCCGATCAAATACCGGTATTCTGTAGTAATCACTGCATACTGTGTTGCATAAATACTTTCTTCATCAAACCCACGCAGTAACCGGTAGCCGCCGATTTGAAATAGTTCATTTCTAAAAATGGATGGGCTGGTATAGTATCCTGCATTCAATGCAGCCTTGATTGTGGCCGTTTTGCCAATGGGAAAATAATGTGCTGCACTGGTTTTTATTCTTAACTGGTAACTGCGCAATTTTAAAGAATCATATAACCCCGCATAATTAAAAGATGGATCCTTTAAATTAATGATATCACTGTTTTGCTTTATATTTTTAATTCCCACTACGGAAATAATATTTACTTCATTCCCTTTGCGGGGATTGATGCGGTAGTTAGTAGCCTGCCAATCGTAATTGAATCCAACATTTACAGCATTAACATCAATATTTGGCGGCAATTCTTTTTGAGCTTTTATGATATTAGTATCAATGGCACCTGATAGCAAACTTGTATTTTGCCATTGTATAAATAATTTACCGGATTGATTACCGGATAAATTAAACTGGACTCCTGTCTGTGCGTTTACCTGTAAATAACTGGAATCTTTCTTAAACAGATCAAACAAAAAACTAAAGCCAAAGGGTGAGTGAAAAATATATGGTTGATCGTACCCAAGGTTCAACCTGGGAGATTTAGGTTGCAACTGCTGCCATTTTAATAACAGGCTTTCACCTGTGCCAAATAGGTTTTTAAGATCAAGGTTTACATCACCGGTTAGTTGCAGTTTACCTGTTTGATTTGCTGAAGGCAAGAAACCAATGAGAAAATTTACCTGGCTGCTCCGCTTTGGCTGTACATATAAATTAAGCACAGCCCCACTTCCCAGCATGGTAAGGTCAGATGATTGTACCGGCGTGAGGTAAGGTAGTTCCAGCATCCTTCTATCAACCTGCTGTAATTTATCTTTACTGTAAGTACTGCCGTTAGCTATATTTAAATAATGTTGCAGAAACATTTTATTCAGTTTTATATTTCCATAAACCCGTATGCTGTCAACATGATATAACACGCCCTTATTTACTTTCAGTAAGGCATTTATTTTATCTTCCATTACAGATACGCTATCCAGATAAACAGATGCAAAGGGGAAGCCCTCTCTTTCATAATAATTAAGCATCCGTTGTTCCATTAACTGTAATTGAGAAATATCCAGCGTTTTATTAAAATAGTTTTTTTCAATGTAGCCGCCGGCATCCAAAGCATTTTTTTCAATATTGTAAGGGGTAAGTTGCACCCAGTTATATTTTGTTCCCTGATAAAGTAAAATATTGATGCTGTCGCCCTGTTGCCACATGCTATCTACCGATGCTACGGGATAGCCTTTGGATGCCAGCAATGCTGGAATTTTATTTATATAATTAAGTAAGGCTGGCTGGCTGGCAAAAGTTGTTTGAAGCCCCGTTGGCGGCAATGCAAAGCCGCTATCTTTGCCGTAAAAATTAATAATTAGCGTTTGGCTGTTTTTTGTTATTGCCGTTTGCTGTGCATTTGTATTCACCTGTAAAAAACAAATAAAAATAAATACCTGGAAAAGTTTTTTAATGTAATGCAAACAAAAAATATTCATTGCTGATAAAAATTCTGAAACGTAAATCTACAATCTTTGGCGGGCATTTATATTCATATACCATTTTGCAGGCAGGCCTGCAGTTACTGTAATTTTCACTTTTCTACTTCTCTAACTTTAAAGAATGATTTTTTAGCTGCGCTTAATAATGAGATAATGCTTACCGTTCCGTTCTCATCTGCTGAAAAAATTGAAACGATCTATTTTGGCGGCGGTACTCCAAGTCTTTTATCTACCCCGGAATTAGCGGCGGTATTATTCTCACTGAAAAATAAATTTAAAATTAGTGACGATGTAGAAATAACGCTGGAAGCAAATCCCGATGATATTAATAAATCAATTTTAGAAGGCTGGCAAAGTTGTGGAATAAACCGGCTAAGCCTGGGTGTACAATCTTTTGCAGAGAAAGAATTGATTTGGATGAACCGGGCACACAATGCTGCTCAATCTTTAAAAAGTATAGACGACATTCTTGAAACTGGCTTTAAAAATTTCTCAGTGGATTTAATTTATGGCTCCCCATCATTAAGCAATAAAGAGTTAACAAAAAATGCAGCTATTATTTTTAATAAAAATATTCCGCATATTTCCTGCTATGCGCTTACGGTTGAACCAAGGACCGCATTGAATAAAATGATAGCGCAACATAAAACCGCCCCGGTAAATCCCGGCCAGCAGGCAGAGCAGTTTCAACTTTTATTGAGTTTAACAGAGCAGGCAGGATATGAACAATATGAAATAAGCAATTTTGCAAAACCAGGATATAGAAGCAGGCATAACAGCAGCTACTGGCAAGGCCAACCTTATTATGGCTTTGGCCCTGCGGCCCATTCATTTGACGGAAAAAAAATACGGCGCTGGAATATTGCTAACAATGCACTTTACATTCAATCTCTAAAAAATAATATTATTCCTTTTGAAGAAGAAGTGTTATCACAAATACAGCAACTCAATGAATACATTATGATTTCTTTACGAACCATGGAAGGATTAAATATTTTAAAAGTGCAAAAAGATTTTGGTGAAAAGAAAGCAGAAAAAATATTATCCCAAAGTAAAAAATACCTGGATCAAAAATTAATTAAGGAACAAAATGGATTTATTATTTTAACGAAGGAAGGAAAATTTTTAGCAGATGGAATTGCTGCTGACCTATTTTTTTGAGTGATGAAGATGTTTTCTAAAATGCCTTACTACCTGGACTGCTACAAGGCAAAGAACCATAATAAGAATGGTATTTGGGCCGAAGTTTGAAAATGAGAAAGGCATCTTTTTAAATTATATAACAAAGTTAAAGCTAATTCTACACTAAGTCTGCCTCCATCTCGTTAAAAGTTTCTTTGGCATTAAAGCCCTCCCAAAGTATACGGTATATGCTATCTGCAATCGGCATCTCTGCCCTTATTTTTTGGTTGATGCTGTGCATACATTTACAGGCATTATACCCTTCTGCTACCATACTCATCTCGAGTTGGGCAGCCTTTACGGTATAGCCTTTACCAATCATAGTACCAAAAGAACGGTTACGGCTATGTAAAGAATAGCAGGTAACCAACAGGTCGCCCAGGTAAACAGATGCTGCATAATTATTATGTGCTTGTAATCTGGATTTGCTATGGTCTATATAACCTACTTCTGCATTAATAATTCCGGCTTTTCTTAAAAAGCCCGCCATTTCATCAGCACTATTGGCAATTAAAACACTTAAGAAATTATCGCCATAATCAAGGCCATGAGCAATGCCTGCACCAACAGCATAGATGTTTTTTAACACGGCCGCATACTGCACCCCATAAATATCTTTATTTAAAACAGTATTTAAATAATCTGTTTTAAAATAGCCAGCTATTTCTGCCGTAGCAGTTTCATCTACGCCGGTAAAAGTGAGGTAAGATAATTTTTCTGCCGCAATTTCTTCTGCATGGCAAGGCCCTAAGACAGCAAAATAATTTTCCAATTCCACACCAAATTCATTTTTTAAATAATCATTCAGTAAGAGGTTCTGCTGTGGTAAAATTCCTTTTATGGCTGATATAATTTTTTTGCCTTCGAAAATGTTTTTGTCTAATGATTCTAATGCATCTATAGCATATGACGATGGCACGGCAATAAGAATTGCATCCGATTTTTGTATTACTTCTGCGGCTTTTGTAGTAAGAAATAATTGGCGGATATCAAATTTGGCGGATGATAAATATTGCGGATTGTGATGGCGGATCCTGAATTGTTCAATGGCAGTTTCGCTTCGGTTCCACCAATGAACAGGCTGCCCATTATCGGTTAAAATTTTTGCCAGGGCAGTTCCCCAGCTTCCGCTTCCTAAAATTCCAAAGTTCATGGTTGATGGTTGATGGTTCATGGCTCTGGTTCATGATTGGTACTATCAATTATGAACTATGACCTATGAACTTTATAATCCTAATTTATCTACGGCCAACTGCGCCGCTATCTGGCTGGCATCTTTTTTATTAAATCCTTTTGCCTGTGCTACCAATTCTCCATCTACGGTAGCGCCGATGGTAAACAGCCTTCTGCCATTTTCAAATTTTTCGTCAAGCGTTTCAAACTCCAGTGCCTTGCCGTTTTTATTGGCCCAGCCGTAGAGTTTATTTTTAATATTTATTTCAAGCCCTTCCAGGTCATCGGTAAATAAATGGGGAAGAATGATAAATTTTTCTACCCAGGTTTGTGTTTTTTTATACCCTTTATCTAAAAATACGGCTCCTATCAATGCTTCCAAAGTATTGCCAAAAATCTGGGATATTTTGAGGGCATTGTCAAATTTATTATAAAAGGTTATTTTCTTCAGCCCCATCTTCAGTGCTATTTCGTTCAGCTTTTGGCGGTTTACCATTTTGCTCCGCATTTCGGTTAAAAAACCTTCGCCTTTGTAAGGATACTTTTTAAAAAGATAATGGGCAATGATGGAGCTTAAAACAGCATCGCCAAGAAACTCCAGGCGTTCGTTATTTTCGTCTGCACCTTCCCGTACAGAACGGTGGCTGAGTGCGGTTTTATACAAAGATAAATTGCCGGGTGTAAAGCCAAGCACATTGTTCAACTGCTTTTTAAAAGCCTTTTTTTTTGGCTCAGTGTCAAAAATGTCTTTAATGAATTGTAGCGTACTGATAATGTAAAAATTTATATGAAATTAGGGTATTTGAGTTTAAGAAAAATATAATGCACGAGAATGCTTTCAATTATTTTCTAAAGAATTTCAATTATAATTTATTGTTTTTTTTGCTTCTCCAAAAAGAACCAAAAAAGAGCCCCAAAATCGAATACAGCCCGATTTCGGGAAGGTTCCCTGATGAAGCAGTTGCACTGCTGTAAACTCTACATTTAAAAAATAGAATCCTTACTATGAGATTGATAATATTTTATATTCTGAACATTTTAAAAAGTAAAAATTACTCTATAATAGAAAGAGGCGTATCCTCATACGCTACGATAAAAGTTGAATAAAGATTTTGTGTACAAGTGAGTGACACAACGATGATGCCATGAAAACCAATGGTGGTCAGAAAAAAATTAAGCGATATATTTTTTAATGATCACAGATGCATTGTGGCCTCCAAAACCAAATGTATTGCTTAGTGCGGCATTTACAGTTTTGTGCTGTGCTTTGTTGAAAGTAAAATTAAGCCTGGAATCAAGCTCAGGATCATCGGTAAAATGATTGATGGTAGGAGGAATAATATCTTTTGTTACGGCCATAATACAGGCAAGTGCTTCTAATGCACCTGCGGCACCAAGGCAATGGCCCGTCATGCTTTTTGTGCTGCTGATATTTAGATCATAAGCATGCTCGCCAAAAACGCTAAGGATAGCTTTTGTTTCTGCAATGTCACCAAGCGGCGTAGAAGTACCGTGAACATTAATGTAATCAATATCTGCGGGCGTCATACCTGCATCGTTTAACGTTACCTGCATTACATTTTTGGCGCCAAGCCCATCCGGATGTGGGGCAGTAATATGATATGCATCGGCAGTAGCGCCACCACCGGCAATTTCGCAATAAATTTTTGCACCACGGGCCAGGGCATGGTCCAGGCTTTCTAATATTAAAACCCCTGCACCTTCGCCCATTACAAAACCATCCCGGTCTTTATCAAAGGGGCGGCTGGCAGTTTTTGGGTCATTGTTGCGTTCGCTAAGTGCCTTCATTGCATTAAACCCACCAACACCGGCAGCACTTATTACTGCTTCACTTCCTCCGGTGATAATTACATCAGCTTTATTTAAGCGGATATTATCAAAGGCATCAATGATGGCATTAGTGCTGGAAGCACAGGCGCTAACTACGGCAAAGTTTGGGCCCCGGAATCCATGTCGCATGGATATCTGGCCGGCGGCAATATCCAGAATCATCTTTGGAATAAAGAAAGGATTGAAACGTGGCGTACCATCGCCAGAAGCAAAATTAATAACCTCTTCCTGGAAAGTGATGAGGCCGCCGATACCACTGCCAAAAATAACACCTACCCTGTCTGGGTTTATATTTTCATTCGTAATACCTGCATCCTTTACTGCTTCATCGCTTGCAACAACTGCAAACTGGCAGTAGCGATCCATCTTGCGGGCTTCCTTTCGGTCAAGGTAATCTGTAGGTTCAAAATTTTTAACCTCACAGGCAAACCGTGTTTTAAACTTAGTAACGTCAAACTGTTTGATATAGTCGCAACCGCTTACCCCTTCACCTAAATGCTGCCAATATTCATCAACAGATTTACCTAATGGAGTAAGGGCACCCAAACCGGTAACTACTACTCTTTTTAAAGCCATAACAATTTGCCTGTGATAGTTAAATGCCCGCCCGGCTGAATGCCGTTAGGACGGGAAATTACTTAGCGTTCTCTTCTAAATAAGAAACAGCCTGGCCAACGGTAGTAATGGTTTCCGCCTGTTCATCGGGAATAGAAATATTAAATTCTTTTTCAAATTCCATGATAAGTTC
>JBDUCK010000350.1:0-3537 GCA_040003485.1 Ferruginibacter sp.
AGTTAAAATAATTGCATTATTTTCTAAAATATAGAAAATTAATAAATTAAAACAACTATAATTATTGATAATTGTATAAATACTAAAAAATATATTATATATTTATATTTATAATATAAATTAACGCATTTATAAAGTGAATGGGGAGTTTATTTTTAAAGATTTATTTGCAACGCAGTATCCTTCGTTTCTAAAAAGGAAAAACCCATGAGACTTTCATCTACTTTGCGGGCACATTCCCTGCCTTCACTGATTGCCCACACAACCAGCGATTGCCCTAGGCGCATATCACCAGCAGTAAATATCCGGGCAATATTCGTCTGGTAGTTTTGTTCGTTGGCCCGTATGTTTCCTCTTGAGTCTAAGTCTACATCTAATTCTGCAAGCATCCCTTGTTTTTGGGGATAAAGAAATCCCATGGCCAGCAATGCCAGTTCGCATGGAATTTCCTGTTCGCTCCCCGGCACTTCTATAAATACCGCCGGGCCTCCACCATCCGGTGTTTTCCATTCTAGTGTTACAATCTTTATGCCTTTAAGATTTCCCTGCCCATCACCAATAAATTCTTTTGTGGCAGTAGTCCATTTCCTGTCGGCACCTTCTTCATGAGATGAAGTTATTTTCAAGATCATCGGGTAGTTGGGCCAGGGCATAAGTTCAGTCCGCTCAGCCGGGGGTTTTGGCAGCAATTCAAATTGCATTACTGTTTTTGCAGCATGCCTGTTGGATGTTCCAACACAATCGCTACCGGTATCGCCGCCGCCAATAACTACTACATTTTTATTGGTCGCAAAAATTTGATCCGGATAAATATTGCTCTCCACTTCAGCATTTGCAAAAGGATCTTTCCCGGCATTGCGTTTATTCTGTTGCTTTAGAAAATCCATCGCAAAATGAACACCTTTTAAATCTCTCCCTGGGATATTAAGATCCCTGGGTATGGTAGAACCACCAGCCAAAACTATTGCATGGTATTCTCTTAGTAAGTCATTGATGCTGATATTTACACCTACGTTGGCATTACATTTAAAAATTATACCCTCATCCTCCATTAAACTTATCCTTCTATCTATCACCCATTTTTCCAGTTTAAAATCCGGTATCCCATATCTTAATAATCCACCCGGAGCGTCATCTCTTTCAAAAACGGTAACTGTATGCCCTACACTATTTAATTGTGCAGCGGCTGCCAGGCCTGCCGGTCCGCTTCCAACCACTGCTACTTTTTTTCCGGTTCTTATATTGGGTACGTGTGGCTGTACAAAGCCATTGTCAAAAGCAATTTCAATAATGTGTTTTTCAATTTCCTCAATTGCTACCGCAGGCCGGTTGATACCTAAGACACAGGCGCTTTCACATGGTGCCGGGCAAATACGCCCGGTAAACTCCGGGAAATTATTAGTGGATGCAAGAATCTCATAAGCTTCTTTCCATTCTTTGTTATAGACGGCATCATTAAATTCCGGTATTACATTACCCAGTGGACAACCATTATGACAAAATGGAACGCCACAATCCATACATCGGCCACTCTGCTCATTTAATTGAATATCCGAATAACGATTTACAAATTCATTGTAATCTTTTCGCCTTTCTGCCACTGGCCGCTTAGCTGGAAGCTCCCTTGTAAATTCTTTAAATCCGGTTAATTTGCCCATTGAATTTTTTAATTGACTCTTTAATAATTTTTTTACGAACATTTAAGCATTGCTCATCATCGTTGTGTCACTCCCTTGTGCAGTATCCCTCTAATGATCTTTTACCATAGCGTATAAAAAACTTAAAATTATATGTAACTATTTTCGTGTGTCCGTTGCGGTAATGTTCAATAAAGAACAAAATTGCTGCAGTGAGTGACACAACGATGATGAATATTGGTATACTGCCGGACACAAAAGATTATTTTTCTGCCTTTACTTTTGCCAATTTTTCCCGCAATACTTTTTTATAATCCTTCGGAAAAATCTTTATAAAATGCTGCAATTGGTTTTCAAAATCATCCATTACAAATTTTGCAACGCTGCTGTTTGTATATGCATAATGTTTTTCCAGCATCGCATATAATTCTTTCGCATCCGTATCATCTACCGGGTCCAGGTCTATCATTTCCTTATTACAATTGCCCGCCAGCAGGCCCTTTACATCATAGCAATATGCAATGCCGCCGCTCATACCGGCTGCGAAATTTCTGCCTGTATCTCCGAGAATAACCACTCTTCCACCAGTCATGTATTCACACCCATGATCGCCAATGCCTTCTACCACTACGTTTGCGCCCGAGTTACGCACCGCAAAACGTTCGCCTGCTTTCCCCAATATATATGCCTGCCCATCAGTTGCACCATAAAAAGCTACATTGCCGATGATGCTGTTTTCTTCGGGAACAAAAGTGGAAGTTTTGGGAGGATAGATAATAAGTTTTGCACCGCTTAAACCTTTACCAAAATAATCATTGGCATCACCTTCCAGTTCAAGTGTAACGCCTTTAGTGTTAAACGCTGCGAAACTTTGCCCGGCGGTACCGGTAAATTTAAAATGAACCGTATCTTCCGGTAAGCCTGCAGCTTTGTATTTTTTTGTGATTTCATTAGAGAGAATAGTACCAATAGTACGATCCGTATTATTAATGGAGAAAGCGGCTGAAACGCTTTGCTGGTTACGTATTGCAGGTTGAGCTGCTTCCAGTAATTTCCAATCCAACACATCCTTTAAACCATGATCCTGTTCTTCCTGGTGGTACATTCCTGTAACTGCCGAAGCTGGCTCTTTGTATAGTATAGGTGAAAGATCCAGCTTACTGAATTTCCAATGTGTAATGTCTGGCCTCATTTCAAGATCTTCTACTTGTCCTATCATTTCATTCACCGTTCTATAGCCAAGCTCTGCCATTATTTCCCGAAGCTCTTCTACCATAAACCTGAAAAAATTTACAACATGATCCGGATTTCCGGTGAATTGTTTTCGAAGGTCCTGGTCCTGCGTAGCAACACCTACCGGGCAGGTATTGAGATGGCACTTTCGCATCATGATGCAGCCTTCTACTATCAGTGCTGCAGTAGCAACACCCCATTCTTCAGCTCCAAGTAATGCAGCAACGGCAATATCACGGCCGGTTTTCATTTGCCCATCAGCCTGCAACACAACCCGGCTGCGTAATTTATTTTTCAGCAATGTCTGTTGTGCTTCTGCCAGTCCTAACTCCCAGGGAAGTCCTGCATGCCTGATTGATGAAACGGGTGATGCGCCCGTACCGCCATCGTGGCCTGCTATCAGTATCACATCTGCTTTTGCTTTTGCAACACCTGCAGCGATCGTTCCTACACCGGCTTTACTTACCAGCTTTACATTTATCCTCGCTTTTCTGTTGGCATTTTTTAAATCAAAAATTAATTGCGCCAGGTCTTCAATAGAATAAATATCGTGATGTGGTGGTGGAGAAATTAATCCGACACCTGGGGTTGAGTGACGGACTTTACCAATCCACTCATCTACTTTATAACCGGGCAATTGGCCGCCCTCGCCGGGTTTGGCACCCTG
>JBDUCK010000351.1:0-3516 GCA_040003485.1 Ferruginibacter sp.
TGGCTATTACAAAAAAATCCTTCATTTTATAAATTTTTAAGTTTTTAAAATCTCCCTGTAGAAAGATTTTAAAACCCTTTATTATTCAATCTATTTTAAGCACCGCTGGATGCCTCATGCTAATTAAGTATGATGAATCATACTTTCTTTTAGGAAAGGATGATTTTTTGCAAGTAGTGAATTCTTAACAAAATAGCGACCCACACCCCACATTATTAATCCAATAAACAAACAGGCTATGCCGAATTCAAAAGGCATTAATTCAAAATTGCTTCCAAGTGTTCCCGGCATTACCATTTGATAAAAATCTATCCAATGTCCAAACACAATCAATACTGCTGTAAAAGTTACTACCGTCCAGTTTCTTTTTGTTGATTTTTTCATAAATATCAATAACGGGCAGGCAAAGTTTACAATCAGGTTAAAGAAGAATATTCCATAATAAGCGCCACGTTGCTGGGCTGTACCGATCCTGGCTACAAAATACCTGGTTTCTTCCGGTTGGTTACTATACCAGATAAGCATGTATTGAGAAAACCATAAATAGGCCCAGAAGATAGAAAAGGCAAACATAAATTTACCAAGATCATGTAAATGCTCGTCGGTAACATATTCTAACTGGCCACGGTTCTTTAAATAGATAACAAATAATGCGATCAATGATAAACCCGAAACAAAGGTACTGGCAAAAGTGTACCAGCTATACATGGTGCTGTACCAATGAGGATCTATACTCATTAACCATAGCCATGGAACAGTAGAGGCTACAGAAAGCCCAAAGAAAACAGTAAACAAAGAAGCCCAAACCGTGTTTTTCCAAACCCACTTTTTTCCTGTTTCATAATCCATGGTTCCGTGTTTATCAGACTCAAGGCTCATTGCCCTCATTTTACGGCCAAGTAATGACCAGAGGCCGATAGAAATTGCGGACCATACCGTAAAAAATACCGGGTTTAAAAATCCTTTCTTACCATTTAAAATTTTATCTGCAGCTACGGCATCTGTATCAAGCCAATGATAAATATCGGTACGTCCGCCCCATACAATGGCCATTAAAATAACAAAAGTAATAATGCCTAATATAGGTACCACACTGGAGATTGCTTCTGGCACCCGGCGCAAAGCAACCTGCCAGCCACCCATTGCCATAGTAGTAACGCAAATAAAGAACATTGCAGCATTTACTGTGAGTAACCAATAAGTACTGTTTTGTAAAAGCACTGCCCAAAAACGGGTACCGTTTATACTTGCCTCATGGCCTACATGTTCAAAAGGATGAAACATTATAAAGCCATATAACAAAGCCAATACACCGGCTATTATCAGGCCTAATGTCCATTTTTTGTAACTTCCCGGTAATTCAAAATGATGATTCATTTACAAAATATTATTTGTGTTAATGCTTTTTATATTTTACTTTTTTGCCGTTGTGCTGTCTGCAGAAGGCGTTGCTGCTGGTGTTGCCCCGGATTGTAAACTCCGGATATATTTAACGATCATCCAGCGTTGTTTTCTATCCACCTGTGAAGCATAACTGCCCATTAGGTTTTTACCATAAGTAATGGAATGAAACATAGTGCCATCTGCCATCGAAGTATATGCCGGCAAGGTAAGGTTTGCAATGCCCCCGATTTTTCCGGAAGTGGAAATAGGACCATTACCCTGTGCTTTCTCACCATGGCAAATAGCGCAATTAATATTAAATAATCTTCCTACTTCTGCCAGGTCAGCGGTGCTCAAAGAATCTATTGGATTTTTTACTGCTGCACTCATTTTATATCCATTGCTGTCATTGGACAAAGTATAAGGAAATAATTCCCCTCTTTTAATGGTGCCGGCAGGTGGTACATCATTATAAAATATCAACTTACCGCCTTTACTGTCTATGTCTCTTGTAAAAATAGAATCATGCTCTGCATAAGATTCGTATGCCCGGCTGTAAGCCATATCAGGCATATAGACTTTGCCCGGCTGGCGCTTGCTATCGCAACTGCTTACCACAGCAATGATAGCACTAAGTAAAACTGTTACTATGAATATATTTCGTTTCATTTATAAAGTATCAACCTGCCGGCCGGCAGGCGGGTTTAACAATTATCAATTCTAATATCCTTTTTCTTCCCGGTATAATTTCTGCTCTTTATCATAGCGTCCTATCCACCATCCCGTTTCTGCAACCTGCACATTTACCTCCCCGGCGCCGGCATTTTGTAAAAAGCTTTCCAGTTCTGCATCATTTGTTTTATCTGTACATTCTATCGCCATCACAAAAAGATCATCAGTTGCCCTAGGGTGAAAATGATGCTTTTTTACAAATGGCGCCAGGTTACACAGGTAACAAAAAGTAAGTACCATTCCAATTGCAGAAAACAATACAGTAAGCTCAAAAGTTATCGGTATCCAGGCTGGTAATGCAAAGTGTGGTTTACCTCCAAAATTTAACGGCCAGTCTTTAACCAATATCCAGCTTATACAACCCAGTGCGGTAGTAGTTCCTGTAATGGCATATATAAAACCTGCAGTATGCAAACTTGTTTCCCTGATTCCTAATGCATGATCCAGGCCATGAACGGGAAACGGTGTGTACACATCATGAATTTTATAGCCTGCTTTGCGTACATTTTTCACGGCCGGAAACAAAACTGCTTCGTCGGAAAAAGTACCTACAACAAATTTTTTGACTCCACTCATATCTTTAATTAAAATTATTAATTTCTGTTTATCACGCCGCTTCAAAATGCTACGGCTTACATTGTCGTATTAGCATATCAGCACATTACCTTAATGTGCATGTTCTACTTCTTCAATATAAAATTTCTCTGCATCTTCTTTTTCTATCGCTGTCATTTTTACTTTATAATTCTCGCCACTGGTTTTTAGTATTGCTTTAATTTCCGCTACAGCAATTACAGGGAAATATTTTGCAAAGAGGAAGAAGCAGGTAAAGAATAAACCAAAAGTTCCCAGGTAAAACCCTATCTCATAAATACTCGGGCTGTAATAAGTGCTCCAGCTGCTTGGCAAAAAGTCTCTGTAAACAGAAGTAACAATAATTACAAAACGTTCATACCACATACCAATATTTACAATTATGCTCATGAAGAAAGTAACCGTAATATTTCTTCTCAGTTTGCGGCTCCAGAATAATTGTGGCGATACCACATTACAGAACATCATCAGCCAGTAACTCCATCCGTAAGGAGAAAAAAGGTTTGCCCTGTTTTGGCTGAAAGCCCACCACTCGTAGGGGTTCTGACCATACCAGGCAATAAATAATTCGGTCAGGTATGCACAACCTACTATACTGCCCGTCAATACAATTACTTTATTCATTGCCTCAATGTGGCCGAGGGTAATATAATCTTTCAGCCCCATCACCTTTCTCACTACAATCAACAAGGTCTGCACCATGGCAAAGCCACTAAAAATGGCACCGGCTACAAAGTAAGGAGGAAAGATAGTTGTATGCCAGCCGGGTACAATAGATGTAGCAAAGTCAAAAGATACAATGGTATG
>JBDUCK010000352.1:0-3504 GCA_040003485.1 Ferruginibacter sp.
TTTATCAACAAGGCAAAAGGCGCTTACTTATATGATGCTGATGATAATAAATACATCGATTATATTTCCAGTTGGGGGCCAATGATTCTGGGCCATGCCCATAAGCCTGTAATAAAAGCCATCCAGAAGTATGCAACTAAATCTACTTCGTATGGTGCACCAACAGAGCTGGAAATTAAAATGGCTGAGTTAATTATCAGTATGGCGCCCAATGTTGAGCTGATACGGATGGTGAGCAGCGGCACGGAAGCCTGTATGAGTGCCGTACGGTTGGCAAGAGGATATACTGGAAAAAATAAGATCATAAAATTTGAAGGAAATTACCACGGCCATGCAGATGCGTTTTTGGTAAAAGCGGGTAGCGGTATGGCTACACTGAATATTCAAACCGTGCCAGGGATAACTGTTGGGGTAAGTAATGATACACTAACGGCACCATATAACGATTTGAGGGCGGTACGGAAACTGGTTGTTGAAAATAAGGATGAAATCGCTGCCATCATTATTGAGCCTGTTGTGGGCAATATGGGTTGCATTTTACCCATGACTGGTTTTTTAGAAGGCTTAAGAAATATCTGCGACGAAGAAAATATTGTTTTCATTTTTGATGAAGTGATGACAGGCTTTCGCTTAGCCGCAGGTGGTGCACAGGAAAGATTAGGGATTGATGCCGACCTGGTAACTTATGGAAAGGTTATCGGAGGCGGCTTACCGGTCGGTGCTTTTGGTGGTAAGCGAAAAATAATGGAGCATATTGCACCGTTAGGAAATGTTTACCAGGCCGGGACTTTAAGCGGTAACCCTATTGCCATGATAGCAGGCTACACTACTTTGAAAGAATTAAAAGACAACCCTGATATTTATCTTTCGCTGGAAGCAAAGACTTATTACCTGCGGATTGGCATACAAGAAGTATTAAATAAAACCAATATCCCTTTTGTCATCAACCAGTTTGGCTCAATGATCAGTGTACATTTTTCTAATAAGCCCGTAATAGACTTTACTACTGCTTCACAATGTGATATTCCTTTATTCAATAAGCTTTTTCATTTCATGTTATCTAATGGTGTTTATTTACCACCGTCTGCCTATGAAAGCTGGTTTTTAAATGATGCGTTATCATACAAAGACCTTGACAAAACAATTAGATTATTCAGGCAGTTTATAATGCTTGAGAAAAATAAAAAATAGATATGCAAAAAAGAAATTTAGGTAAATCAGATCTGCTGGTTGCACCGGTTACGCTTGGTGGCAATGTTTTTGGCTGGACGATAGATGAAAAAACTTCTTTTGACATACTAAATGGCTTTACTGACGCAGGATTTAATTTGATTGATACTGCAGATGTTTATTCAAGATGGGTACCCGGGAATAGAGGTGGCGAATCGGAAACGATCATTGGTAAATGGATGAAGCAAAAAGCCAATCGTGATAAAGTGCTGATAGCAACTAAAGTTGGCAGTGATATGGGCGATGGTAAAAAGGGTGTTTCAAAAAAATACATTTTGCAGGCCGTGGAAGATTCATTAAAAAGATTGCAGACGGATTACATCGACCTTTATCAGAATCATTTTGATGATGAAGCAACACCGGTAGAAGAAACATTGGAAGCTTTTGATATACTGGTTAAAGCCGGGAAAGTGAAATGGATAGGGGCTTCCAACATGACAGCAGAAAGATTGAAAGCATCTTTGGAAGCAAGTAAAAAACATAACCTGGCAACATATCAAACTTTGCAGCCGCTTTATAATTTATACGACAGGGAAAAATTTGAAAAGGAATACCTGCAGCTTTGCCTTGATAATGACATGGCCGTTATAAATTATTATTCATTGGCAAGTGGGTTTCTTACGGGCAAATACCGTAGCGAAAATGATCTTGGTAAAAGCGCAAGAGGCGGTGGCAATAAGAAATATTTAGACAAAAAAGGATTTCAAATATTGGCAGCTTTAGACACCATTGCAGCAAAATATAATATTGCTGTTGCCAGTGTTGCTATTGCGTGGCTAATAGCGCAACCTGCTGTAGTTGCACCAATTGCAAGTGCCACCAGCCTTCCACAACTTGACTCCTTAATTGAAGCAGCCAGCCTTCAATTATCCGCTGATGATATTCAGCTGTTGACAGAAGCCAGTGATTTTAAAGACTAAGACGCTTAAATAAAAGTTGAATAAAGGTATTATGTACAAGGGAGTGACACAACAATGTTGAGAATAATTCTAAAGCTTGTCAACAATAAAATATGCAAAGCTTGATGCTGCTGTTATTGCTTTGCAGAAAAGCTTTCTTTAATTTTTCCAGTAAGATCTGTGGACATCATTCTGCAGGCCATGTTGATCATGTTTTTAAAGGAAGTAGCCTGAGAAATGCCGTGGCCGATAATAACAGGCTTTGCTACGCCAAGTACGGGCACGCCGCCATGGGCTTCAAAATTGAACCGCTCAAAATATTCATCGTGTATGTTGCGGCGTTTTACAATATCATAAATGCTTTCAGCCATTTTTAAAACCACGTTTCCGGTAAAGCCTTCGCATACCAGTACGTGTGCTTTATTCATCAAAATATCCCGTCCTTCAAGATTACCAATAAAATTGAGCTGATTGTTTTCTTTCAATAGGGAATAGGTAGCCTGGGCCAAAATATTTCCTTTACCTTCTTCTTCGCCAATGTTAACGAGCCCTACTTTTGGCTTGTTTATTTTTAAAATATGCTCGGCAAATAAAGACCCAAGCATGGCAAACTGGTTCAGGTTCTCAGGCTTGCAATCTGCATTTAAACCTACATCAAGTAATAACCCAAGGGTGCCATCTTCCCTGGGCATATAAGCGCCAATAGTTGGGCGTAGCACGCCTTCTATGGCTTTAATGCTAAAAAGTGCACCAACCATCATAGCGCCGGTATTGCCTGCACTAATAAAGGCATCTGTTTTTCCTGAGGCAAGTAAATGAAACCCTACGGCTATAGATGACTGTTGTTTTTCTTTAAAAGCTTTAGTAGGATGTTCGTGCATTTCTATTACCTGGGGAGCATGCACAATGCTGTAGGTAGAAGGGTTCATACTGTTGCCATCCAGGTATAATTTTAATTTTTCCTCATCGCCGATCAAAACCAAATGTACATCCTCGGTAGTGTAAGCCATAAATGCAGAAGCGCCTTTTACTGCTTCAAGAGGTGCAAAATCGCCACCCATCATATCCAGCCCGATTGTGATCATGAATAGAAAATTTTAAAATTAAAAATTCCAAAACCAAGCTTGAAGTTACTCAATCTTTGATTTTGGAATCAAATTCTTTCCCTAAAAAATATTATGCTTTCAGGGGTGCTTTTTCTGCAACAACCTGGCCTTTGTAAAATAATTTTCCTTCGCTTACATGGGCCCGGTGGCGTACATGAATTTCTCCTGTAGTAGAGTCTGTGCTTAAAGTTGCGGCTACCGCTTTATAATGTGTTCTTCTTTTTGCACTGCGTTGTTGCGAATGGCGCCTTTTTGGATTTGGCATGACT
>JBDUCK010000076.1:0-11780 GCA_040003485.1 Ferruginibacter sp.
AGCAAAAGTAAAACTAAAAAAGGCTGCTTAATTAAAAGCAGCCTTTAGTCTTTTGCGATAAAAGAAATTTTATCTCATCAGGTACATTTTACCGTAACCTTTATTAAAGAATTTATCAGTGTTGTCACCATCCGCTTTATATTTATCAAGCGACTTGCCATTTAAATTGGTAAGCACCCGGTAAATGTACACGCCATTAGCCAGCTTTTGTCCGTACATATCTGTACCATTCCATTTAAATTCGGTGATATTTCTGCCAACATGTATTGGCCCAAGCTCATCCTGTGTAATTTCCCGTACTACTTTACCAGTGATGGTTAATATCTGTATCCGCATGTTTTGGGGGATTTGTGTACCCGTAACTGTAAACACAAAAGCAGTAGATGTTGTGAATGGATTTGGATAATTAAGCAGGTTAGATATCATCGGTTTATTGATGACGCTGAATGTTGTTTGATAGTCCAGCTCGCCTGCCTTATTACCATTTGCATCTTTTCCTGTTACCAACAATTCATAAACACCATCCTCGGGGAAATAAGGCTTAAAGTCAATGCTGGCAGTATTTTCGCCCGCTGTTAAGTTTGCCGGGTTAAACCGCATCGTGTCGCCAAAATAATAATTATGCAGACTTTGATCAGGATTACGCACCTGCACTTTTATGAGTGAAGTATCCTTGAGTGCCAGGTACCTGTTCTCATCTTTAAGTTTTATTAAAATATTTGGTTTAGATGAAACAAGATCCTGGTTGAGGATATGCACCCCATCAAAAGTTACATCAAGCAATGGGTTGAATCTATCTTCCCGTACATAAAAATTCTTATATAATACATTGTTGTAATGATACTGTTCGGGCTGATCATTATCTGGATTAAAATCTATAAACAGTGTGTTTATACCAGGATAATTGCGGGAGTCTATAGTGTAACTTACAATTAAAGTATCCCCGGCAACCAATGCCTTTCGCTTGGGAATATCTATTACATGTGCCACATAATTTTTATCTGTAATGGTAAATTTTACTTTGATAGCACTATCAAATGCAGTCTGACTTATATTTTTAAATGCCAGCGAAAAATCAATGTTCTCCCCCTGGCTTACGGTATCTTTCATCGTAAACAGGATGTTAGGCGCCACTGCACCTTCGGGTACATAATCTGCATTTACACGCCAGTAGCCTAATTGATAAGGAGTGCTGGATACATCATTTTTATTGTTCATTTTTAATTTGATGTACGGATAAGTTGCAGCATTTACAAAGGATATGCTTGTATCCCGTGCCGGTGCAATAGTCTTAAGTAATGTGGCAACACCAGCGTTTGTTACACCATACAATTCAATGCTGGTCGTATCATTCTTAGGGTCATCCAGCGCAGTGCCTCTCCAATGCAAAGCATTCCATTTTTTTGCCGGGCCAAATACAGGCGATTCAATTGTACCCTCGATATTTCTTGATATAATCGGGATTGCTTCATTAATATAAGAAGAGTCCTCTGGTCCAATGTCCTGTATGGGCGTATAACTGGCAATGCCTTTTTTAAAGAAATACAGAAACGGCAAATTCCGGCTAAAGCTGTCTATTTTATTAAAGCCAATTGATTTTAATTTATGATACAATGATTTACCAGCGCCTAAAACAGCAGTATCTGCTTTCCATTGATTAATGAAAGAAGCATTAGTTACGGTATATCCTAAATTGGTAATTGCCACACACATACCTGCCGGAATACTGTCAATAAAATCCATTGCATTTTTGCGATAGACCGGGTCACCGTATGGAAATTCAAAGAAAATTCTATCGGGAGCAGTGGCACCATTACAATCTGGTGGCCAGCTTCCAAATCTTCCAAAGCTTCCAACTCTTTTGTTGTACCACGGCTTTAAAGTGCTGCTATCAAAAACATAAAATTGTAAAGAATTGTATTTGCAACCGTATTGCTCCAGCTCTGTAAAATCAACATTTACATTTATTTTGTCAAAATCGAAAAACGGATATAACCCAGTACGGATAGTGAGCAGCCGTGGAGTAGATTTAAAGCGCAGCACCCTATCCGCATCCAGGGTTAAATCCTGGTAAGTACTTTTTGCGTGTTGAAAATAATGAGATTGATTAAAGCCTGGTAAACTATTGGGCAAATAAACAAACGAAGAATTATTCCAGATGATTGGTTCAGTACCAACCGGCACAAGCCCTGTTCTCCAGTAGTAAACCGTGCTATCTGTAAAAGTTATGTTAGTGGGGCTAAATTGTATTATTCCCCCCAGCCCATTTGCATTATACGTTTTCTTAAAGGCGGAATTAAATAATTCCGTGGTATCAATCTCCATAGTATACTGCCGTTGGCCACTTAAGGGGTTCGCAGTATTGGCGATATAGTTAATATTTTGTGTGCTTATGATAGAATAATTATAAGGATAAGATGGGCGGAGTTCATCTTCAAATATATAAAAATCCTTAGTGAAATTATTGTTTGTTTCAAATGTTTCATCTACCCGGTTGGTATAATCAAGCGAGACAATTATCTGGTTAAGGCCTTTGTCCGTTGCCGGATTAATAGGTACAGTAAGATTTACAGAATCTGCATATTTAATTCCGGGTACCAATTGATTGTACAACACCCGGATGGTATCATTCGGCAATTTTCTTTTAATGGATATCCACATTGAATCATTAACAGCTTTGCCGATATTCAGCATTCTTACATTGACTGTAAAATTATTGTCTGCCACAGAAATAATACTCGGATTAATTTTTATCTCCTGGTCTTCTATTACATAATCTGGTTTGGTAAAAGAATTTATTCTCACCGCCGGATCACCATGCAATAATATTTCTTCCAGGTGTAACCGTGTTTCGTAATTCAAATTAAAATTATCGCCATCTAAATCACGAATTACTTTCTGTATTTGGTTACCTACGGTGTTGCCATATAAAGTGCGGCCAAATTCGGTATAAAAGTTTCTATTGTATCTATCAAGAAAGAAGGGTATACCAAAGTGGGTATCCGCTAAAAAGCCGATGCTTCCCCGCTGATTTGCCAGTACATATTTTTCTGAGATAGATGAATTACCTGCAAATCTTAATGGATCAAAAGTAAAAAAATTGCCGGCACTACAACCGCTGACATTAAAGAATGGATACTTACCCGAGTTATTATAAAGGGCGGGATCGCTTAAATTAAACTCAAATGTATTTGCAGATGAATGCCCGAAATAACCAATAAGACTCAGGCCTTCCTGAAATAATTGTCCGATCCTCTCTATGTTTGCCTGTTCTACTGCACCCGCTGAAGTTTTGGAAAAGGTTTCCACATGGGCACCGAAAAGAGTGTCTTTTATAATATTTTCATACCCACTCATATAAGCCTTAAAGTCGTCATTTTCACTGGCATCTTTACCACCAGATACATGCATTACATTTTTCATCCACGCTTTGTCGCTAATGAAAGGGCTGTTTGTTTGCTGCTTTTGTTCGTAGTCTTTAATTTTCTGTAAATAATAACTTACTTCTGTACCTGATACTGCGCCAAGCCTTCCGATAGGAATAATAGGATCTACGGTTCCTGGCGCTGATGCCAGCAATATATCCGATGCCGGCCAGCCGAAACTGGGTACCAGATCCAGTGCTTCAGAGAGCGGGTTTGTCTGGTAAAAATTTTCATCAATATAATCCATGCCTCGGCCAATGATGAAAACATATTTTGGCTTAACAGGAAACTGCTGATTTGCGTATTGCAAAAAATTCCTTACTGCTTCGGGATGTTTTCTTATGCCAAAAGCAAATTGATCTGCAAGTTCATCAATATTGTAAATTTTTGTATTGAAGCCTCCACCTGGTTCGGAACTTCTGTATTGGCGGTACTGATCTACATAATTATTCCCATTACCATCATTATATAATCTTGAATTACTAATGATCAGATAATCTCCCTGTTGGGCAGCAGAAGTATAATTGGTAAATACTCGTTGGGCCACGCTATTCACAGTATACACGCTCTCCTGGCTCATGAGAATAAACTTTCTTTTTACATCTGCTGACGCAGGCAAAACAAATTTTACTTTGCCGGGAGTAGAAATAATATCACCAGAATATCTGTTGCCTGTGTTGATATCATAAAGCAATGGAGCAGTGCTGCCATAATTAAAATTATCAATTACAAGATTATTGCCGGCTGGTGCAGCGGCCAATTCAAAAGAAAAATTCTTTTCATTATTAAAATTAAAAACAGCAGGATAGGTAATTCCTATGCTCGATACTACCAGCCTTGCATTAATATTACTGGCTACAGACCCAACATACAAGAAGGCAGTAGAATTGTTTTGCAGGTAAGATAACGGCAGATTATTTACTTCACCCTTACTATATTCAAAATAGGGCATGCCGACATTATATATTTCATTATTAAAGAGCCTTACTCTCAGGTTTCTTTCGTAGGGCGAATTTCCGGCAGCATTTATTCTTAAAGATAAACTGTTAGCAGGCCCCGCAGTATAGACATTTAATCCTGTTAATCCCTGGAACAAATCAAAGCCAGGTGCTACATCCCCGGAACTCCACCCCTCGCCTTTATCGTAAGCAGAAGAGTAAACATATTCCGGGTAAGACCTGGCCAGCCCCCTGTTTATCCGGGTATTAAAATATACATCTACATTACGCATAAAATATGCATCGGGTGCAGCAGCACCCGGAGATGGATTAGCAGCATTAGTATATCGTAAATTTCCCCCGGTTGGGCTTACCGTTAAAAAGTAAGCAGCCGTATCAGTTTCAAGGCTGTATTTATCAGCAAGCTGGTAATCCTGGTCCCGGTATAAAGGCTTGTCAGGCTTGCCATCATTCATTTGCCCCCAAAATTCTAAATAGTCAGCACTACCCAAAGGTACTCCACTAACGGAAGTATATAAACGCACCTGCTGCCCGTTGCGCCATAATTGAAAATTATCAGCATTTGCGGCTGCAAGGCCGGCACCTGATAATACAGCTTGTGGTATGCGGCAAAGCGTATCTTTAGATAGTTTGAATTTATAATAAGTCCTATTATAATCTATCCAGCTATTATTAAACTGAGCCTTGGCAACTACAGCAAGTAACAGCAAAACAGGGATAAGTATCTTTTTCATCATGGTAAGATGTTATGTTTTTAGTTTTCGTCTTTCTTCTTAAAATTGATACGCAAGGAAATCACGTGTGTATATAAAGGGTTAGATTGATTTGCCAGGTTAGTAAAAGCATAATCAAGTATCACATTTTTTATTTTAAATCCTGCGCCAATGCTGGGCTGATAGATCCATACTTTTTTCTGGTTTAAAGTATCGCCATCTGCCAAGGCTCTTTGAAAATTAGTGATACCGCCCCTGATAAAAAAAACATCTTTTATCGCAGCTTCCAAACCAATATGAGGGTCTGCACTTACGGGATTGCCTGATAGAACAGTATTTCTTTTCCCGTCAAATGTTACATCCAGGTTTGCTTCTGCAAGTAATTTTACTGCGTTGCCGATATTAAAATTATAGCCGCCACCAAGCACCAGTCTTGGCGCTGTTAACTCTGTAGACTTTACAGGTATATCATTTTTAGTAAGATATAAAACCTCTTTTTCCTTCTCCGTAAATTTATAAGACCAGGCATTAAATGTGGTAGTAATATCTCTTGCCACTAACCCAAGGTTCCATTTTTCGCCATGCATCTGCACACCGGCATCTAAGCCAAAACCCCATGCTGTAGCAAAGTGCCCTACTTTGCGGTAAATCACTTTTGCATTGGCACCAAAACTGATATTGGTGTTTTCTGTCTCTTTTATATTTTGTGCAAAAGAAAAAAGAAAGGCATAATCAGCCGACGAAAATGTTTGAATATTATTATAATTTATGCTGCCATCAGGTTCTACTAAAAAAAGGGTATTAGGTATATCATCAACTGCAAATCTTAGTAATGAAAAGCCTATTGTTCTTTTATTTTCCTGAACTGGTATAGCAACAGAACCATAATCATATTTGGCTATCCCCGAAAAATATTCTGCATGCATAATAGTTGCGTCGGGATTATCTTTTACACCAGTAAGTCCGGCTGGGTTCCAATACCCTGCAGTCGCATCACTTACAGATGCTACTTGGGCATTGCCCATAGCCAGTCCCCGGGCCCCTGCGCCGATATTTAAAAATTCGTTGGAGTATTTTCTGAATTGCGAAAAACTTTTATAAGAAAGGAATAAAGTAAAAATCAGGAAAGCAGTAAAGCTTTTTTTCATGTCAGTATGATTGGTAATTTAACTTGGATAACAGCAACATTTTTTTATAACGTATTTTTACTATATAAATTGTGCAGGATTTTAATGTAACATCCGTTGATCGGGCTCAAATTTAAGCTTTTTAGTTCTATATTAATCATGTACGGAATGCGTCATATTCAAGATGCTTTTATACCAAAAAAGGTTGCTTCTTTAAAAGAATTTTTTTTTAATTATCCTTCAAACCGGATTATTAAAATTTTCTGCCCATTTTTGTGGTCCTTAATAACATATCGTATTACTTTTTACAGATGAATATTTTAATAGACGAACTCAGATGGCGGGGAATGATACAGGATATTATGCCTGGTACAGAAGAACAATTGAATAAAGAAATCACGGCTGCCTATATTGGCTTTGACCCTACAGCAGATAGCCTGCACATCGGAAGCCTCGTACCTATTTTACTATTGGTCCATTTACAAAAAGCCGGGCACAAACCTGTTGCGCTGGTGGGTGGTGCCACCGGAATGGTAGGTGACCCGAGTGGTAAAAGCGAAGAAAGAAATTTACTGAGTGAGGATACATTAAATAAAAATGCAGCGGGTGTAAAAGCCCAGTTGGAAAAATTTTTAAACTTTGATAAGTCCCTTTCCAATGCTGCAGAAATGGTAAACAATTACGACTGGTTTAAAAATATTTCTTTCCTTGATTTTATACGGGATACCGGAAAACATATTACTGTAAATTATATGATGGCCAAGGATAGTGTAAAGAAAAGGATAGAGGGTACAAGCGGCATGTCATTTACAGAATTTACATACCAGCTGGTGCAGGGCTATGATTTTTACTGGCTATATAAAAATAAAAACTGCAAACTGCAGATGGGTGGTAGCGATCAGTGGGGCAATATTGTTACCGGTACAGAAATAATCAGGAGAAAAACCGGCGGCGAAGCTTTTGCCTTTACCTGCCCGCTGATTACAAAAGCAGATGGCGGAAAATTTGGCAAATCAGAGCAAGGCAATATTTGGTTGAACGCTGAAAAAACAACACCGTACCAATTTTATCAATTCTGGTTAAATGCTTCGGATGCGGATGCAGAAAAATGGATCAAGATCTTCACTTTTTTATCAAGAGAAGAAATCGATGCGCTGGTAAATAAACACAATGAAAATGCGGCAGAAAGGCTGCTGCAAAAAAATCTTGCAAAAGAGTTGACAATTTTTGTACATGGGATCAGTGAATACGACAAAGCTATAGAAACCACTAACAAATTATTTGCCAATCAAAGTGCAGCCGCCGAAAGTTTATCTGAAGAAGACCTGAATGCTATTGAAGGAATTATAAAACAGGATTATTCTAAACAAAAAATTACCGAAGGTATTGATGTGACAAGCTTTTTGACAGAAGCTAATATTTTTTCAAGTAAAGGGGAGGCAAAGAAAATGATACAGAATGGCGGGCTGAGCATTAACCGTAAAAAAATAAATGACCCACAACAGGCAGTTGATTTATCAATGCTTTTACACAATGCTTTTTTGCTGATACAAAAAGGAAAGAAGAATTATTACCTGGTAAAAATTATTTGATATACAATTAAAAAAGACGGACAATATAAAAGATTTATCCTTAATTGTTAAAGAAAAAGCTATTCAACATTTACCTGTTTTTTAACTACAGCGCCTTCGCTTACTTCCGGGATAAAAAGCCGTTCAATCACTTTATAGCCATTTCCTTTTTCGCAAAAATGCACTTTCATGTTTTCAATACTTATCGGGCAGCCATCGGGTATGTCGGCAATATTGCTGTGGCGTATATCATGCCCGTCTAAAATAACTACCAGGCCACTGCCTATAGCTTCCATTTTATTACTATCAGTAATCAACATTCCTGTATCTTCTCCAAGGCCAATGCCAATGCAGGATGGGTTACTGGCTACCGCCTGTGCCAGCCTGCCAAACCTGCCGCGCTTTTCAAAATGAGAATCGAAGATCACATCATCCATAAATCCAAGACCGGTTGTAATTTTTACTTCCCCTTTTAAATGTGCCCTGGTAGCATTGCCTTCGTAGATCATGGTGTTGCTCATTGCCATTGCACCGGCAGAAGTGCCGGCAACCAAAAAATGTTCTTCGCTATGATAACGCTCTAATAAAATTTGTAAAAATTGTGTTCCACCAAAAGTACTTGTAAGCCTAAGCTGGTTGCCACCGCTGAACATTACTGCATCACAATTCCTTATGCGCTCAAGATATTCCCCGTGCATGGCATCTGTGCGGTTGCGTATGTGCATAACGCCAATATCTGTACAGCCAATTTTACCAAAAGCATTAAGATAATTGTTGCCCACTTCAAAAGGTATCATGCTTGCGGTAGTTACTACCTCAATTCTGCTATTGGTACCACCAGTCTCTTCTACAATTCTACGGAGAATGCCGAGTTCAAAAAAATTAAGATTATTACGCTGCACATCACCTGATTCTAAATCCGTTCCCTTATCTTCTGCCCCACCAATAGCAAGCAGTTTTCCTTTTGCAATTTGCATCAAATCTTTTTTGTGATTAACGCAAATTTAAGGCAATTCGTATTTTATACTACCTGATTAATTATCAACGGATGTTAATTACTTAAAAAAATATTATAACCTTTTGAAATCAGAGCGGCCTGATGAAAATAACTATTACCTGCTTTTAAAGAATCATCATTTATATAAAACAGTGAACTCAATTCTTAGTTTTTGTAAAACAACAGTATTTCGGTAATTTACTTTTTTGCAAGCAATAATAATTTCACATCGTTTATGAAAATTATAGAAATAAAGGCCATGAGAGGTCCAAATTACTGGAGCGTAAGACGCCCCAAATTAATACAGATGCTGCTGGACCTTGAAGAGTTAGAAGAACGCCCTACAAACAAGATACCTGGGTTTAAAGAACGGCTTCACAATTTAATGCCATCACTTTACGACCATCGCTGCAGTGAATTAAAACCCGGTGGATTTTACGAAAGAGTTATCGAAGGCACCTGGATGGGGCATGTAATAGAACATATAGCATTGGAATTGCAAACGCTGGCGGGCATGGATACCGGCTTTGGCCGCACAAGAGGTACAGGAGTTACGGGGGAGTATTATGTATGCTTCAGTTACCTGGAAGAAGATGCAGGCATATACGCTGCAAGAGCTTCAGTAAAAATTGCACAGGCATTAATTGATGACCAACCTTATGACCTGGAAGAAGATATTATGCGCATGCGGGAAATAAGAGAAAATACCCGGCTTGGGCCAAGCACAGGATGCATTGTAGATGAAGCCGCAAAAAGAGGAATTCCTTTTATAAGATTGAACAAACATTCTTTGGTGCAATTGGGATATGGCGTTCATCAAAAAAGAATACGTGCCACCATTGCAAGCACTACAGGAAATATTGCAGTGGATATTGCCTGTGATAAAGCAGAAACAAAGAATTTATTAACGGCTGCCCAGATACCTGTACCTGGCGGTACCGTAATTCGTACCGATGAAGATCTTAGAGAAGCGGTTCAAAAATATAGTTACCCACTTGTTATAAAGCCTATTGATGGCAATCATGGCAAAGGAAATACAACCAATATTACCACCTGGGAGCAGGCGCAGACAGCATTTGAGGCTGCCAAGCTATATGGCCGTAGTGTAATTATAGAAAAATTTATCACAGGTTTCGATTTTAGAATACTGGTGATTAATTACAAATTTATTTGCGCTGCTTTGCGTACCCCGGCATCTGTAACAGGTGATGGAATAAATACCATTCAATATTTAATAGACAAAACCAATGAGGATCCACGCCGTGGATACGGGCATGAGAAAGTGTTAACCCAGATCACCATTGACCAGTTTACCCAAAAAATGCTGGATGAAAAAAATTATTCTTTAGAAACCATACCAGCAAAAGATGAATTGGTATTTCTTAAACCAACAGCCAATCTTTCTACCGGTGGCACCAGTAACGATGTAACGGATGAAGTGCATCCGGCAAATATTTTTATGTGTGAGCGCATCGCAAAAATAATAGGCCTGGATATCTGCGGTATAGATATTATGGCAAGCGATCTTCGTACACCCGTTACCGAAAACGGTGGCTGCATCCTGGAAGTAAATGCAGCGCCCGGATTCAGAATGCATATTGAACCTTCCCTTGGCTTACCACGCAATGTAGCAGAGCCCGTGGTAGATATGCTGTTCCCAAAAGGCAGTACCGGCCGCATTCCTATAATTGCTATTACCGGCACCAACGGTAAAACAACTACAACCAGGTTAACCGCACATATTGCAAAAAGTGCCGGCAAAAAAGTGGGTTATACCACCAGTGATGGCGTGTATATTCAAAACCAGTTAATGATGAGGGGTGATTGTACCGGCCCTATCAGTTCTCAGTTTGTATTAAAAGATCCCACCGTTGATTTTGCCGTGCTGGAATGTGCCAGGGGCGGCATTTTAAAAAATGGGCTGGCTTTTCAAAATTGCGAAGTAGCTGTTGTTACCAATGTGGCAGCCGATCACATGGGGTTAAGTGGTATAAACACACTTGACCAGATGGCCAAAGTAAAATCAGTGGTACCGGAAACAGTTTTCCCACATGGGTATGCGGTGCTTAATGCAGATGATGACCTGGTATATGCCATGAAGAATGAACTGAAATGCAATATCGCTTTGTTCAGCATGGATGAAGATAATAAACGCATAAAACAACATAGTAAAAAAGGTGGCCTCAGCGCTGTATTTGAAAACGGTTTTATCACCATCTTAAAAGGTACCTGGAAGATCCGGGTTATGAACGTAAAAGATATTCCTATCACTTACGAGGGAAAAGCCATACATAATATCAGCAATTGTTTGGCATCAGTATTGGCCTGTTATTTATACAGGGATATTACCATTGATGATATCCGCTCGGCATTGTCATCCTTTGTACCTTCTTCTACCCAAACGCCCGGAAGGTTAAACTTTTTTCATTTTAAAAATTATACATTCCTGGCTGATTTTGCCCATAACCCACATGGCTTAAAATTATTATGTGATTTTGTGAGCAAACTGGACTATCCAAAAAAGATAGGTATTATAAGTGGCACCGGCGACAGGAGAGATGAAGATATTCGTGAACTTGGTGAAATTTCTGCGCAATATTTTGATGAGATCATTATCCGCTGCGATAAAAATCTAAGGGGCAGAAATGCAGATGAAATAATCAATTTATTAAAAGAAGGTATTCAGAAAACCAATCCAGATCTGCCAACGATGGTAATAGCCAATGAGAATGAAGCTTTGGAATATATTTATGCTCATCCACAATATGGAGCGTTATATATTATTATGTGTGATGTTGTCGCAGGAGCATTGGATAAAATAAGAGAATTAAAAGATAGGGAAGATGCTGAGTTATGATCTTATTTCAAAATTGATTTGGTACATTTTCGATCTACCCCTATTTTTGCACTCCAAAATAATAAAGGGAAATTAAGATTGGGTTATGGTGTAAAGGTAGCACAACAGATTTTGATTCTGTTTGTCTAGGT
>JBDUCK010000077.1:0-11780 GCA_040003485.1 Ferruginibacter sp.
CGTAAGTAATGTTTCCATTCTTATTCTTGGTAAAACAGCCGGCATACTTTCCACAGATAGCGGTAGCTTCAGCCTGCAGGTAGCAGCAGAAAAACCTTTTGCAATTACGTTTACCCATACAGGTTACACTGCTGTTCAAAAGAATTTTTACCTCAGCCCGGGAGAAAAAGAAAACGTTGTCATCCGCCTGCTGCGGAGCGGAAAAACCCTGGAGACCGTGACGATACAGGACGATAAAGAGCGGCGGGAAAATAGCCTCATAAAAATAAATCCTAAAAGTGCCATCACCCTGCCCAGTACTACCGGCGGTGTAGAAGCGCTGATAAAAACATTGGTAGGCAGCAATAACGAACTTACTTCTCAATACAATGTACGTGGCGGTAGTTATGATGAGAATCTTGTGTACATAAATGATTTTGAAATTTACCGGCCATACTTAGTCAGCAGTGGCCAGCAGGAAGGCCTTAGTTTAATAAATCCTGAACTAACTAAAAATGTAAACTTTTATACTGGCGGTTTTCAAAGTAAGTATGGTGATAAAATGAGTAGTGTGCTGGATATTCAATACAAAAAACCTGTAACGTTTGGCGGTAGTGCTTATGTAAGTTTATTAGAGCAGGGCTTTAATGTGGAGGGCAGCGCAAAAAAAGGTGCAATTACTTACCTGGCCGGCGTAAGAAATAAAAGCAACCGCAACCTGCTGAGCAATCAGCCCACGTTGGGCTCCTACCTTCCTTCGGCTTCAGATGCACAGGCCTATGTTACTTATAAATTAAATGAGCATTGGCAACTGGAATTACTGGGCATCTTTTCCACTTCCCGGTTTAGTTTTTTTCCTGAGTCGGTACAAAAAACGGCTTCTGTTTTTTCTCCTTTATTTACTGCAAACCTGGGGCTCGATATTTATTTTGAAGGCCAGGAAAAAGACAGTTATACCAGCAGCCTGGCTGGCGCCACCCTTGTAAACAGTATCACAAAAAAACTTAAACTAAAGTGGATGGTTAGCCGCTTTAAAGATAAAGAAAAAGAAAATTATGATATTGCCGGCGCCTACCTGTTTGGCGACAGGGATTTTGATAACAGCAGTGCAACATTCGGTCAAATTGTAAATCCACTCGGTGCAGGTTTTTACCAGAATTATGCAAGAAACGAGTTAAATATTCAAGTGTGGAATGCCAGTCACAAAGGAAGTTTAGATAAAGGAAATCATTTTATACAATGGGGCACCGGCATTGAACAAACAAAAATAAATGATCAGTTGAATCAATTCGAATACCGGGATTCTGCCGGTTTCTCCCTGCCAAATAACCCCGGGCCATTGCAATTATATAATGCACAAAATAGTAATGCTGATCTAACTATTCAAAAATACAGCGGCTACCTGCAGGATAATATTCATCTATCAAAAACAAACAACGATATCAGCCTGCAGGCTGGTGTACGCTTTAATTACAACAGCCTTAACCAGGAATTTTTAATAAGCCCAAGGTTACAGGCAAGCTGGAAACCAAGATGGAAAAAAGATTTTGTTTTTAAAACTGCCGCAGGCGTTTATGATCAGCCGCCATTTTACCGGGAATTAAGAAAAGATGATGGCACTTTAAACACAGCAATAAAAGCACAAAAAAGTGTACAGTTTGTTGCGGGGGTAGATTATAACTTTAAAGGGTTGGAAGACCGTCCGTTCCGGCTTACCACTGAAGCATATTACAAAAGCCTGACAGATGTAGTACCATACGATATTGACAATGTAAAGATCCGCTACCAGGGAAATAATAATGCAAAAGCTTATGCAACCGGTGTAGAGTTCCGGCTATTTGGAGAGTTGGTAAAAGATGCAGAAAGCTGGCTCAGTATAGGTTTAATGCGCACAAGGGAAAATTTAAATAACGATTTTTATTACGCTTATAAAAATGCCGCCGGAGAAATAATTAACGCCGGTAGTGCAGACCAGGTAATTACGGACAGCAGTAAAACGGAAGTCGGCTCTTTGCGCCGCCCGACAGACAGGCTTATAACCATCGGCCTTTTCCTGGAAGATTATTTGCCTACCAATAAAAATTTTAAAGTGCATTTAAATCTTTTGTATGGCAGCAATATGAGTTATAATATTCCTAATAGTACACGGTACCGCAATGGTCTTATTATAGATCCATACATAAGAGTTGATATTGGCTTTAGCGCTTTGCTGCTCAGTGAAAGATCTGCAAGAAGAAGCCACTCTCCTTTTAAAAGTTTTGAAAATATCTGGGCCAGCCTGGAAGTATTTAATTTAATAGACCGGGCCAATACCATTTCTTACCAACTCATAAAGGATTTTTCAAACACCACGTATGCCATTCCCAACAGGCTTACGCCACGATTACTGAATTTTAAACTGGTGACAAGATTTTAAATACTTTTTGTACCCGGCAATTTACCAGCATGCATCTTCATTGGCAGAGTTTATCCTGAGGAACGAAGGGCACACTTGTACATTATAACATCATTATACAATTACAGTAACGATATAAAATAATACAGGTTGTAAATCCGTTAGTGTGTATAAACACTTAATTTGATTTTAACGAAGCTTAATAATTTCGTTAATGTTTTATTTACATTAAGCTTTTAACTTTTCCACTTATTATTTATAAGTGTTAATAATTAAATTCGTGTTGTAGTAATTACAACATTAAATTTGGTTACAACATTTAAGTAACGCTCTTTGTAACAATTTTCAATTTACCCAACCTGCTTTTTTTTGAAAAATAAAAAAGGTATTTAAAAACTGAAAAGCATTGACAGACACGATCATTAACCTGGAAACGGTTAACCCTATTGAATTTTTCGGAGTGAACAATGGCAAACTAGACATTCTGAAAAAGAAATTCCCACTGCTAAAAATATTAAGTCGTGGCACGCAGATAAAATTAAGCGGAGCCCCGGAACAAATTGAAGGAGCCAAAGAAAAAATTGAATTACTTGTTCAGTACCTACAAAGAAACGGTCACATGAGCGAAAATTATTTTGAACAGATTCTTGGTGGCGACGATGAAAAAACCATAGATAACTTTATGGATCGCAACCCCAACGACGTACTTGTTTTTGGACCAAACGGAAAAACGGTAAGGGCCCGTACTGCCAATCAAAAACTAATGGTGCAGGCCTGCGATAAAAATGATATCGTTTTTGCCATCGGCCCTGCAGGTACAGGTAAAACCTATACTGCTGTAGCTTTGGCAGTAAGAGCATTGAAAAATAAATTAGTTAAAAAGATTATTCTCACCAGGCCTGCGGTAGAAGCAGGTGAAAGTCTTGGTTTTTTACCCGGCGATTTAAAGGAAAAAATTGATCCGTATTTAAGACCTTTATATGATGCACTGGATGATATGATACCTGCAGATAAACTGGGTTATTACATGAGTACGAGAACCATCGAAATTGCACCACTGGCGTACATGCGTGGCCGTACACTTGATAATGCTTTTATCATTTTAGATGAAGCGCAGAATACCAATGACCTGCAGATAAAAATGTTTCTTACCCGTATTGGTCCAAATGCAAAAGCCATTATCACCGGTGATCCTACGCAGATAGATCTTCCTAAAAATCAGCAAAGTGGTTTGTTTAAAGCTACCAGGATATTGAAAAACATTGATGGTATTGCGCAAATAGAATTAGATGAAGAAGATGTGGTAAGGCACCGGTTAGTAAAATCAATCATCAAAGCATACAATAAAGAAGACGAAAATATTATGAAAGAAAAAGAAAGAAAATAATTGCAACTTTGATAATGTTTAAGTCATTAATAAAAAAAGTAAGGTGGCCAATAGGTTACCTTATTTTTTTTTGTGTATCCTGCCAAAATAGTAACGGCACTAATGCACTGCCTAAAATTGTAGAAGACACTATTGCAAAAAAAGTTTCTATTTCAAGGGCATTCTCACAGATAACAATTGTAAAAAAAATAATAAAGAGCGGGGATATCATAACGAGAACTGGCAACGATTTTACCAGCCAAAGTTTAAAAACATTGAACCGGCGTGATAAAACCTTTTCCCACTGCGGCATTGCAAGTATAGAGCATGATACTGTATTTGTTTATCATGCTCTTGGCGGCGATTGGAATCCCGATCAAAAAATACGGCGGGATATTTTTGAAGCATTTACAGAACCGTACAGTAATAATGAAATTGGGATTTTCAGGTTTGCGGTTGGCGATACCATTATTAAACAAATAATAACGGTAACAAAAGATTTTTATAAGAAAGAGATCATGTTTGATATGGATTTTAATTTAAAAACGGATGACAGGATGTATTGCGCCGAATTTGTTTATAAAACCCTGGTAAAAGCTTCGGCAGGAAAATTAATTTTTCCTTTAAGCCATATTAACCATTTCGAATTTATAGGTGTGGATGATATTTTCCTGCATCCGCTTTGCCACAAACAAATTGTGGTTAGGTATAAATAAAATAAAAAATATTAAATATTAAAATTATTTTTAGCTCCTAAACAAAAACTTCTCTTTATGAAAAAATTTATTTTACCTGCTGTTATTTTTTGTACACCTATTTTTTTTGGCTGTACTGATACGGGCAGCGGAGATCCCAAAATTGTGCTGTCCCAATTTGTAGATGCCCTTGCAAAAAAAGATATTGCTACGGCTCGTAAATTAGCAACAGCAGAAAGTAAATCTATGCTGGACCTCATGGAAATGGGAATGAAAGGGGGCGAAACGAAAGACCTGGAAAAGTATGACAAAAACAATATGGAATTTGGTGAAGCCAAAATAAATGGTGATAAAGCTACTGTACCGGTTAAAGAAAAAACAAGTGGCGAAACCATTAATTATTCCTTAAAAAAAGAAGGTGGCCAATGGAAAGTAGCATTTGATAAAGCTTCGCTGATGGGAACCATTACCGATAAAATGCAGGAAAAAGGAATAAATCCAATGGACAGCCTGAAGAAAGGTATGGACGAATTGAAAAAAATAAATATAGATTCTTTAAAACAGGGAATGCAGAAAGGTGTAGATGCACTTGATTCTCTAAGTAAGGAGCTTAAAAAAATACAATAGCATTTTTTTTAAATAACTGTCAAAAGCATCCAGGCACACGGATGCTTTTTTTGTGGGGCATTGCAAAAGAGTAGTTACCTTTATTTTTATAAAATAATTTCCTTAGATGAAGAAGATATTTTTGTTTTGCTTATCAGCAGTATTCCTTTTCTCCTGTGCAAACGATACAGAAAAACATCCCCAAACTGCACTGGATACCGGCCGGGATTTCATAAGGGCCAGCCTTGATGGTAATTTTAAAAATGCCGAGGCGCTGTTACTTAAAGACACCCAAAATCTTCAGCTTTTTGATTCCTATAAAGCATATTATGAGAGGTTGCCCGCCGATAAAAAGAAAAATTATAAAGAAGCCTCTTACGAAATAAATAAATATGTAGATATTGATGACAGCACCAGCATAATTAACTACAGCAATTCATTTATGAAAAAACCAATGGAAATAAAATTGGTAAGGGTTAATAAATTATGGGGTGTAGATTTTAAATATACTTATTCAGGTAATTTACCAATTGATTAATTTATGCTAAAAAATTATCTTTTAGTGGGCGTTGGTGGCGGCCTTGGTGCCATGCTCAGGTATTTAGTATACCTGTCTTTTAGAAATACTAATTTTCCTTATGCTACTCTGCTCATTAATATAGCAGGCAGTTTTATTATTGGGTTGGTATTAGGGCTTAGCCTAAAAGAAATTAACTTCTCATCCAATCTTAAATTATTTTTGGCCACGGGTATTTGTGGGGGTTTCACTACTTTTTCTGCTTTCAGTATAGAAAATGTAGATCTGTTGCAGGCAGGTAGATTTAATGCGGCTTTTTTCTACATAGCCGCAAGCGTTTGCGCCGGTATTGCAGCAGCATGGCTTGGTTTTAAATTAATAAATACTTAAACTTACTTCAATGTATGTACTTCATCCCTGGCATGGCGCACATTATGGCAATAACGCCCCGGCGCATGTAAATGCTCTAATAGAAATTTCGCAGGGCAGCCGCTGCAAATACGAGATTGATAAAACAACCGGGCTGCTGAAACTGGATCGGGTTGTTTATTCCTCATTTCATTACCCGGTAAATTATGGCTTCATACCCCAAACCCTCGGGGAAGATAATGACCCGCTGGATATATTGGTGATGTGCAGCGAAAGCATACAACCCTTATGCCTGGTACAGGCCACAGTAATTGGTAATATGCAGATGATAGATAGCGGCGAAAAGGATGATAAGATAATTGCCGTAGCTACACATGACCCTTCTGTAAATTATATCAAGGATATCAATGAACTGCCATCACATTTTTTTGCCGTTTTAAAAAATTATTTTGAGCAATATAAAGTACTTGAAAATAAAGTTGTGGAAATAAATGATTTTCAAAATAAAGAAACAGCTTACAAAGTAATTGATGAAGCCATAAAATTATATACCGCCAGGTTCCCCCAAACTGATGAAACAAAAAATTAAAAAAATGGACATACAAACGCTGCTGATTCTTATTTTAATTGGCGTAGCTGCGGGTATGCTGGGCGGTATGGTTGGTATTGGCGGGGGCATTATCATTGTGCCGGCTTTGATTTATTTTTTAGGTTTTTCCCAAAAAATGGCCCAGGGTACATCACTAGCAATATTACTATTACCCATAGGATTACTGGGCGTAATGCAGTTTTATAAGCAAGGCTATATCGATGTAAAGGTTTCCCTGGTAATTGCCATTGCCTTTTTTTTCGGCAGTTATTTCGGCAGTAAAATAGCTTTAAGCCTTTCGCAGGATGCAGTAAAAAAAATATTTGCTGTGTTGTTGTTGCTGATTGGGCTGAAGATGCTATTCTTTGATAAGGCAAAAGAAGGACAGTCGCCTAAATCCCAGGACACTACCACACATCCCTACACATAAGTGATTACCCGTTTTATAATTCTTAACCGGTGAGTGCGTTTACCCGTATCCGAATGTATAATGCCCTCATTATCTATTTTATCTATCCGTACATTGCCTGAAGCATGAATAATTTCGTGTTCATTCAGCAAAATACCTACATGCATTATTTCTTCACCCTCATCAAAAAAAGCCAGGTCACCACAAATGGCCTCCTGCAAAAAACCAACTATGCTGCCCTGCGTAACCTGTAGTTTTGCATCACGGAGTAATTTAATATTCATCATCCTGAAAACTGTTTGTACATACCCGCTGCAATCAATACCAAATATTGATTTGCCACCCCAGAGGTAAGTCGTATTTGAAAACAGTTTCGAAATTTTATTGATATTCGCTTCATCTGCAGCCGTAGTAGCTGCATCAATAATATTGCCGCTATAAAGAACAGATATATCCTTAACATCTATTTTAAGCAACGATAAACTGCTGGCAAAAGGAAGCATCATTTTTTTATTGTTCACTATAATCTCATTTACCCAATCTGCCGTGTATTCTGTACTTTCTGCAAAGGGCTCTCCGGATAATAAAAATTGATTACTTCGGCACCATCCTGTATAACCATCATGGCTGTTTTGCAATAACAGCCAGCCTTGACCGTTATCTTCTAAAACAGTTGCGCATTCCCCAAATAAAAACTGGCTGGTCATTTCATCCCGGTGATCGGGTAATAATCGTACATGCGCTAACGGCAGAATACACATTGCATATTTTAGCTGCATAAAAAATTGTATTTCATCTAAATTATGGAATTTAACTATGTTTACATCTATAAATAAAAAGCGTCACCTACTTTTTATATTTTGAGCCAGAGTAACTACAACGATATAGAAGATAAAGAGCTGCTTCAGCTTTTTTATAAAGATCATGACAATGAATTGTTGGGAATATTACTGCAGCGATATACGCTGCTTTTACTGGGTGTCTGCATGAAATATTTAAAAAATGAAGAGGAGGCGAAGGACGGTGTACAACAGGTTTTTTTAAAAGTAATTAACGAACTTCATAAATACAAAGTAGAGTATTTTAAAAGCTGGCTGTACATGGTTGCAAAAAACTATTGCCTGATGAAGCTGAGGGATAAAGGAAAATATACCATAGAAATTAATGAGAAGGTTTTAGCTACCCCTGATACGGAATTACAGGATATAACCGCCATAGAAAAAGACGTGACTTTTAATAATATGGAACTTGCTTTAAAACAGTTGAATGAAGAGCAGCAGCTCTGTATAACCCTGTTTTACCTGCAGAAAAAAACCTACCAGCAAATAACCGAACAAACAGGATATAGTATTTTGCAGGTAAAAAGCAATATACAAAACGGGAAACGAAATCTTAAAATTCAAATGCAGCGAATGCAGCCGGATGAGCAATAATCTAAAAAACATATTATCTAATCTAAACAAGGATACGGAGCAGGATAAGCTGCTGGAATATCTGAATAACCAATTACCTCAAGCAGAACAGCATGCAGTGGAAGCCCGCATGAACGATGATGAATTTATGAGCGATGCAATGGATGGCCTGCAACAGCTTGAAAATAAGAAAGATGTTTCTTCTATAGTAAATCAATTGAATACCGGTCTGAAAAAACAACTTGATAAAAAGAAAAAGAGAAAAACTAAAAGAGTAATTGCTGAGCAATCCTGGGTGTATTATGCTATTATTCTTTTGCTGATATTAATTATAGTTACTTACATAATAATAAAAAAAATTACTACCTGATTACTCCGCAATCATCTGCCGCTGCACAAGTGCAAACATTTGGCCACCTGAAGTAATTACTGCCTTATGAGGAACGTGCGGCGGTATAAAAATAACTTCGCCTTTTGTATAGGATTTTTTAACAGTGCCAAAATACATATCGCAACTGCCCGTCATCACTGCTATATATTCGTTCATATCATGATGCACTTCTTCTGACTGGCCGTTTTTTGCCCAAACTGCAAAATTGACTATTTCTTTTGTGGAGGGTAAGTCTTTTACCAGAATTTCCTCAACATTTTCTTCAACATCGTTTAGCTTATTTATAACAACAAATTCATTAAGCTCCTTAAAATTTTTAACCTGGTTCAGCAAAGGCAAAAATCTTTTATCAATACCTGACTGCTGTTGATAAACCCTTGACATTAAAGATTTTTTTACCAAGGGAGACGGTTTTATTTCGGGAAAGAATAATTGTTGAGAAAAAGCCAATCTTAATTTATCTATTTCTGCCTGCACCAATGGATACGCTGCAGCCATTACCTGTACTTGGTTATTCTCCTCATGGTTGGTAAAGCCAAGACAATAGATTTCTATAATACCCGAACCAATAAAAGCCTCAATTTTATTCATTTGGTGCAAAAATACATTTTGTTTTTTTATACATCATAAAAAAACCTGCCCCATATAGAGCAGGTTTATAAAAAATAAAAGGATTAATTACTGTTTTACAAAACCAAGTGTCTTTACCTGGCCATCAGCGGTATAACTAACTACTTCGTATACGCCTGGAGAAAGATTTGCAAAATTTAATGGCACAAGGTTGTTGCCTGAACTCAGGCTAATGGTCTGTTTACCCACCTGTTTACCGGAAATATTTATAATCTTTATTTCCATTTTAGTATTTGTACCACTTGTTACATTTAATGTTGCTACTGTGCTTACCGGGTTTGGTACCATGCTGATAAATTCAAGCGCTTGATCTTTATTAAGCAATGCAATAATACTACTGTAGTATGAATGGCCATCGGGATCAGTAATTTTCAGCCTGTAGTAATTTATCCCAGCCAGTATTGCTGCATCCAGGTAACTGAATGGTTGCCGGCACTCAATTGCTGTAGCTGATTTTACTTTAATGTCAGTGAAATTTCTTCCGTTGGCACTCCGTTCTAATGTCATTACTGCGCTGGGGCTATTGGTACAGGAAATTTTCCAATTCACTAAATTGCCACTGGCAAGTTTACTTCCCTTTATATATTCAATAGAAATAGGAAGCACACTAAACAACTCGCCACCGACTGCAAATTCTGAAAACCCACTCATCCCCGTTCTACTCAAAACAGGCGCAGTATTACTTCCTGTAGATATTATATGTGTACCATCTAAAGTCCAATTGCCTCCAGAAGATGGGCGTTTGATCAATACTGTTTTGGTATAATCCACCACATCTGTAGAGCCATTGGCAGTAAATGTCCCGGTGTATAATCCTCCTGTCAACCCATCGGCAGCATCAATAAACCATGAGCCTTGTATGCTGACCGCATTTACATTTAGTGTTCCTTCTGTTATTGACACCGCATTAGGAAATGATGGCGGCACAGCCGACCATCTTGCAATTAGCGTTCCTCCTGTTGCCGGTGCAGTGGTGAAATTAATGGAAGCGTCTTTTTTATCGGTATCAGTGCCCATGGGGAAATCACGGCTACCCGTAGTGGCACTTATCCAGCGTTTATACTCACCATTAAACATATTAGCGGCTGCACCCGTTGTCATAGTACCTGCCAGCGCTGAAGATGTGCTGTTAAAACCTAAAGTGAGAACATTACCACCCAAATCTATGCTGCCATTTGTAAATGCAAAGGATGGCGCAGTTCCCGAAGAAACGGCAAGGTCTGCATCCAGTATCAATGAATGTGTGAGGTCATTATCATCTACTATAAGAGAAGAAAGAATTCTCGATGGCGGTATCTCATTACCTGTAGTTCGTGCTACTGTTATAGTTCGTAAATATAAAAGAGCTATTCCCCCGGTACCTGCATTAAAAGTTGGCGGTACGTCAAAACCACCGGCTGTAGTAGCGTTCGTGGCATTACCAATCTGTATAATTCCCGTGGATGCGCCGCCGTTGCCTACGGTAATTTTATTTGCGTTGGTTACGTTGCCATTAATCAGTCTTAGTGTAGTGACTGTAATATTTGGTGATGCAGCATTTAGCGTTAGTCCGAAAGCGGATAATATTGAGAAATTTGTCATCGGTGCGGTAACTATACCAGAGCCTGTATATGATTGTGGTGCTGTGCTGAGGTTCCATAAAAAATTAGATACAGGTCCATTGTGTGTTAGTGTACCATTATTGGTAAGCGTAGTTCCATCAAATTCAAATACCAGGTTGCCTAGATTTAATGTGGTACCGGTATTAATAGTAATATTTAACGACGCATTATTAAAGTTTACTAATACAGCATTTAAATTTGTAGTGTGATTGGCAGATGTATTTGAAAGTATAAGGTTGGGAATAACACCAACAATAGTAAACGTTTTTGCTGCGCCTGAAGAAGCATTGCCGAGTTGCAATGTGCCACCCATAACGCCAACAATTCCGTTACCTGCCTGGTTACGATAGTCTTTAGGGCCGGAAGCTCCTGTACCGGCTGATTGTACTATAATTGTTCCTGCAGAAAGGGAAATACTTGATGAAAGATTAGTGCCAAGATCAAAACTGGCCAAGGTAGTAGATGCGTTTCCCACGGTACAAACGGTAACATTTCCGCCACTCTGGTTATACGAAAAGGCATTGCCTGCTGATGATACACCAAATCTGCCGGTAGTATTAATGTTACCACCTTCTACAATAATATTACTTCCGGTTTGAAAGCCCATTGAGTTACCCGAACTGGTACCTACATTATAAGTTCCTGCAGTAACCCGTAAACTTCCTGCCACAGACGGAGACCCATTTTGGCCATTAACTGTAAAATTTGGATTGTTTATCCAAAGTCCCATAGTGAAAGGAATGCTATAAGCGGCTACACTCCAGAGGTTACCGCTGAATGTATTTGTCCCTGAAAACTTAAGTGTGCCCGTGCCGGTGCCG
>JBDUCK010000353.1:0-3481 GCA_040003485.1 Ferruginibacter sp.
CAGAGCATTGCAAGGAATGTGCAGAGGCATGTAAACAATGTGCTGAAGAATGCAGGAAGATGGCAGCATAATCAATTACAAAAGGCAGGGAACATAAGTAAAGAACCGTTAATTTAAACTTAGCAAATCAAGGATACGTCAGTCTTAGACCGGGCTACCCGATAGTAGAAAATGTTATATCTTCGAAAACAAGTAAAAACGTTATGCCTATTTATATGGACATACATAGTGTTCCGGGTGTGAAAGCAAACGACGCAGCCCAGGCACACAGTAAAGACATGCTTCACCAGGAAGAATATGGATGCAGGTGCATGACCTATTGGGTAGATGAAGTGCGTGAAAACGTATTTTGCCTCATTGATGCTCCCGACAGGGAGGCGGTAAGAGAAATGCACCGGAGTGCGCATGGGCTCATTCCTAACAAAATTATAGAAGTAGATAAGTCCCTGGTAAACTCTTTTTTAGGGAGAATCTATGACCCTGAATCGGCAGAAATTTCAGATGACGGGTTTAAGGTTTTCAGTGATCCTTGCTTTCGTATTTTATTAGTTACCAATTGCACCGATCCTTACTTGCTTAAATACCGGCTGGGTATTGAGAAGGCAAATGCACTGCTTGACAGTCATAATATCATTTTACGAAGAAACATTCAGCTACATGGGGGCAGGGAAGCAGAGCATGAAGGATACGGCTTCGTCGTTTCGTTTTCTACAGCTGTCAGGGCGGTGGCCTGTGCCGAGGCTATTCAGCAGGAGATGCAAAACGCACATGCAGACATAGATATGTTCCGGTTTACTATAGCCATCAACGCAGGTGAACCTGTTGAAAAAAGTAATCAACTGTTTGGCGATACAATACAGTTGGCAGATAACTTGTGCTTTATTGCCGACAATTTTCAAATAGCTATTGCATCACCAGTCAAAGAACTGGTATCAAAAGATTTTTTTCAAAATAAAATGAAAAAATTTTTAACATTGCCGCCACAGGATGAAACCCTGCTCGGATTGTTATTCAGTAAACTTGAAGAAAACTGGCAGAATGCTGAATTCAATATCAGCGATTATTGCAATGAAACAGCCATGAGCACATCTCAACTATACAGGAAAACCATTTCATTAACCGGCTTATCTCCTAATTTACTTTTAAAAGAATACAGGCTTGAGAAAGCAAAAGAACGCATGAAGAAACAGCGCTATAATATTACCCAGATAACATTTGATTCAGGATTTACCAGCGCTTCCTATTTTACAAAATGTTTTAAAAAGAAATACGGCATGCTCCCGATGGCGTATCTTGATCTGTTACATTGATCCCCGTTACCGCTGTTAATTTTTACCATTTATAGAATGATTTGTTCTATACCCCTTTTCATTTATTGAATGATTTGTTATAGCCTTCCGGTATATGCTGATACTACTTTTGAGTATTCTTAAAACTTAAAAATTAAATGTTATGAAATCAATTATCAATCGCATTTTACTTTTCGCTTTCATGCTATTAACCGGTTATGTTTCCCCTGCACAAACCGGTACATCAAACAATTCAACCAAATCAACAAAAATGAAAACGTATCTTATTGAAAGGGACATACCGGGCGCAGGGAAATTTACTCCGGAACAGTTAAAGGCTATTTCTAAAAAATCCTGCGGTGTACTTAAAGAAATGGGGCCGCAAATTGAATGGATACAAAGCTATGTAACAGGAGACAAGATCTTTTGCGTTTACAAGGCCGAAAACGAAGACCTTATAAGAGAACATGCTAAAAAAGGTGGTTTTCCAGCCAATAAGATCACAGAAGTTAATTCAGGGATCAGTCCAGTAACCGCTCAAGGCGATTAAGGTATAAACACCTTAATCTTTTATCGATTCGTTCCTTATTGTATTTTATTTTCACTTTTAAAAAAAGAAAAATGAAAAATTTATTTATCAGCGCTTTGCGCTGCAGTGAGAAATCTTTTGCCATAAAGTATACTGTCATTCGCAACGCTGCTTTGTGTTTTTGTTTCACAACTTTTACGGCTTTTTTATTAAATTCTTGTAAAAAGTTTGAACCTAAATATCCTGATGCGGATATCATAAATATGTATAAGGGCCTCAGCAAGCAAACCATTCTGGAATTGCAGCAGGCACGTGCGGCAACTGAAAGGTACAGGGATCTTGAAAATGCCATAGCAGATGGCTATTCAAACATAAATGTTGATGTGCCAAATATGGGGCATCATTTTATGAAAACATCACTGGTTGATGACACATTCGATATCCGGAAACCGGAAATACTTGTGTACAATGGGCTTGCTACAGGACATCCTGAATTGGTGGCGGTGGAATATGCAATACCACTTACCAGCCCAATGCCCGAAGGTTTTACCGGTGCTAATGATGTGTGGAATAGCACTTCTGGTTTTCCATTGTGGTTAGTGCATGCATGGGTTTGGAAATATAATCCCGATGGCGTTTTTAACTGGACCAACCCATCAGTTGAGCTGCATTAAAAAATTATTTTTTTCTGATGTTCCCTTCAACTGCTCCTACTCTTCGGAGCAGTTTCTTTATAAAACCATTATATAATATTTCGCCGTGGTCAGTATGCAAGGCAATGCACCAGGCATACCAACAACTATTGCGAAAAATGTCAGGCGTGTTCTTCTGTTATAAATGCACCGGCTGCACTGAAAGTTGTTTCCCATTTCACGGCTCCACGGTCAAAATGGGCTTTCCAGGTACCGTCGTTTCTTAATGCCCACTCATACACATTGTCATTAGGGTTGCGGGCCCGGAAGGCATCTAACACTGCCTGTGGCACCGCAGATAATCCGGAAATTGAATGCGATTTCTGATGGCCATCATCTTCAAACTCAGCAGAGTGGTGCTGGCTTTGCTGGTTAAATTCTACACCTATTCCTGCGGATGATTTATGCCATTCTACTTCTGTAGCTCCGCTAAACGAAGCAGTAAATGAACTCACAATTGCAGGTGGCACCAGGCTTTGAGGTATTACAGTTATCTGGGCACTGTTTGCAGGAACAGGAGTGTCTGCTTTTTTACATGCGGTAAAAAAGAGTAAAGCAAAAGCTGCTGTGATTAATTTAATTTTCATGTTTATTTATTTTTTAGATTTAATAATTGTGTTTCTATATCTATAGTAAAAACGCAGAAACATTTTGTAACCGTAAAAAATAAATAATTGCAGAAAATTGAAATTATTTTTTTATCCCTATACCGCTGTGCTGGCGGGTAGAAGTGGAAAGTCCGTATGGATATTGCATGGCCCTGTGCCGGACCTGAAGCGAATAGCCGCAACTGCAAATGATTAAAAAGCAAAAGTGGGAAGTCTCAAAACAAAAACCCCGTTCAAAAAAATTGAAAGGGGTTTTTAAAATATTGATTAGAGCAAATTATTTCAACCCAAAGACTTTCTTCACATCTTTTACGGCATCTAATTTTTCCCAGGTAAATAATTCTACTTTCACCTTGATAGATT
>JBDUCK010000354.1:0-3472 GCA_040003485.1 Ferruginibacter sp.
TTTTGCCCTTTTGTTTGTCTACCGCAAAATATTTCAGAACAACAAACCAACGTGAAACCCAGCCGTGGTCTTTGGCCTGCCCACGATGCCAAAGCACAAAACATTCAATTCTTATACTTTGTTACAAAAGATAATATTTTTTTAGGTTGTATTATTAGTAGAAGTTTTGTTATGGTTAATGTTACCAACAACGGCGAAAATTTTACCACGATTTCTTTTGATAAGAGAAATCATTTTTAGCCTTCATGTGATCTTCCAATAGTGAGAATATATTTTGCAAGGTATTTGTTGCATTTGCTTCTTTAAATTCAAAAGTCGAATGCTTTACTCTCCAGGGTTGACGTTTGCTGTCCATCAATTTTTTTTCAAGTTGTAATTCGTGCCCACGGGTAGTCAGCGAAAACCTTATAAGCTGTGCTGAATGCTGTATAATTTGAACATCAAAAGTGAATAGTTTATCCTTCCCGTTCTTAGTTGCGTAGAACTGTATCTTAAATTCTTCCATTTCCTAAATGTACGGAATACTAAAAATATTAGTACACAAGATCTGGCAAGTCTGGATAAATAAATTCTTCGGTTGGGTCTACGTTGGCTAAAAAATCTTTTGCAACGGTGTGTGCCTTCATTTTTTCTACAGGGAATTGATTTGTTGCTAATTGGGTTATCCTTTCTTCAGTGAGATCAGGGTTCGACCATTCGTCTGCCAGTTGATCAGATAACAGGGTAGGCATTCTGTTCTTACTATTATGTATCTGTTTCATTAACGGGTTTGCATCCGTCGTTATAATAGCAAAGCTGTCTTTTGTTTCTCCGGTTTCTTTATCTGTCCACGGTTGATAAATACCTGCCATCATAAATACAGGCGTATCTTTTACAGTAATATGATATGGGTATTTAACAGCAGTCTTTAATGGCAACCCTTTTTTTCCTATTGGGAAGATATGCCTGTGTTCATAAAAGCCAGAAGATAATATCAAACAACGCCTGTGCAATGCTGCATCTCTAAACATTTTACCAGGTTTTAATAATTCTTCTCCCATGGCGTTTAATGTGGTTAAGGGTGGTCTGAATCTTCCCGAAGCATCTGTGTACCCATGACGAAAATTATAGACATCCTGTGCGGTGTTTAAATATGAGGGAATAAACCCCCACTCCATGGCTACTACGTCCCAGTCTTTTCCATCTAAGCTTGGTTTTATAACGGGCCAGTCGCCATAGTCAAAGCCCTTATGCGCAGGCCGGTTGGCAATAGCAGCCCCAACTTCTTTTAATTCCTTCTGTATCTGTTTATATGTTATAAACTCCTGGAGGCTTACTCTAACGCCGTTTATATAGCACATCGTAATTAATGTTTTGACTTATGAAATTACTAAACTTTCATCTTAGGATTTAATAGTGAGTGGGATATTTCGTTTATTTTGCCCTTGTGGGCATACCGCAAAATATTTCAGAACAACAAACCAACGTGACGCCAAGGCGTGATCTTTGACCTGCCAATAATGCCAAAGCAAAAAAATTCAATTCTTAAAATGTGTTATAAAATCAAAGTTATCAATTCCGCTCACATAAAATAATACTGACGAATATTTGTATTCATAGATATAACAACCCAAACCTGCTCTCACTGGATTTAAGTTTTTCCATCCTTGTATTGTTGCTGTGTAGCATTATGGCCAATTTTACGGGTACAGTTCTTCATCTGTCGAAAATAATATTTTTCCAGATTGTCGGCAGGTATAAGATCACGCCTCAGCCATATTTTTGGTGGATGCTACGTTACTGTTGATGTTAACAATAATGGCGAAAAAATAATTGTTTTCGTTTAGCTAAGGCGGTTATCGTTGTTATCACGCTTTGCTTTTTCTGTTTCATTCTCTATGTTGTTGGCCCCTTTTTCTGTTTCATTTTTTGCAGTGTTTGCTGCATTTTCTGTAGAAGTTTTCACATCGCTTACAGCGTTCTTTACAGCAGCGCCTACCTTGTCAATAATATTTCCTTCTGCTGCTTTTGTATTGTTAGCTGCTTTATCTGCTTCATTTTCTGCAGTACGGGCTGAGTTTTGCACATTTGTTTTTACATCCTTGCCAGCATTTTTAATGGCGTTACCTACGTCACCTGCAGCGTCTTTTAATTTATTACCCAGGCTTTCATCATTTGTGTTTGACATAACAATCGTTTTTAAGATTTAAAAAAAAATACCAGGGAAAGATTTGCAATTAACATGCCAGTAGTAGGTGTAAATGAGTACATGAAAAAGTTCGTGATCTTACGCTGCGGACAAATTCAAAATGAATAAATCTCAATTTTTTAGATTTAATTTCTTGTACCGTAAGCTATTTTTGTTTTGTTCTTTCTTTATGGTATTTCCCGGTAAATTCATAAGCGTAGTCCCATGCGGAAAACTTTTCGCTTTCAACTTGTTGAGGTTCACTAATTATTATCGGATCTTCACCAAACATTGTGTAGTTAGCAGACATTTCAGTTGGCGACATTCCTGGTTTATAGTTGTAAATAATATGTTCTTCAACTATCGACTTTGCAGCTTGCAACGCTTTTTCATATGTAGAAAATTCACCGTGCATGTATGTTTCATCTTCATCCATGTAATGAAAGTTGTCATATACTTTTAATCTATAAATTACTTTGCTCATGCTTTAAAGCTATTTGCTTCCAATGTTCTTTAATGTAAGCCAATGCCTCACTCAATCTTAATTCAATAGTTGATGCTTGTCGCCTTATATAAACTTTCTTGACCTGCTTCGTTGATAACGTAAACAGGTTCTGACGATTTTTCCTCACCGGACTTAAGTTTTTCCCTCCTTGTATTGTTGCTGTGTAACATTGTTGCCAATTTTCCGGGTACAGTTCCTTCATCAGTCCAAAATAATATTTTTTCAGCTTGTCGGCAGGGCTAAGAAATTATTGCCAATATTTTTTTACTCCCATCACCACATCCAACTGCCCCTGATGATTTTTTGCTTTACCAAATTTGTTTAGGACCCTATTCCACATTTCACTTTTAGTGATTGTTTGATCTTTCTTCCATTCTGCGATTGCAAATTTTGCATACAGGTAATTAATGCTGTCGCTTTGTTTGATCTCCTTAATGTCTTTCAAATCACCGGACTCACACAGTCCGATAAACGTACTCCTTGGACAAACCTTTTTCCTGCTCTGCTCGCTATCAATATGTTCTTTGGCCGATGCGTACCATGCTGCATCAAAATCCATTTTTCTATTCACTATATTTTCATAAGCTGCTTCAGCTACCAGGAAATATTGTGTTTCTTTTTTAGTCTCTTTCATACTCAAATGGTTTTTACATTCAAATTCGTAATAATCGCCCTAAAACTTTCCAACCCCGCTTCTAAATTCTCTACAATCTCTAATGCTAATTCATCCGGGTCAGGAAGATTATCCAGATCAGCAAGCGATTTATCTTTTAACCAGGTAATATCTAAACTTGTTTTAT
>JBDUCK010000355.1:0-3455 GCA_040003485.1 Ferruginibacter sp.
GGAATGGAACTATTATCCCCGGAGATTTTTATAATAAATTTAATGCCAGCGATATAAGAAAGCAGCAATTTTTGGTTGGGCCGCAGGCAGGAGGAATTACTTATACTGAAACTGTTACGTCTTTGATTAGCCCTGGCGCAGCTCCTAATGAAGGCATACGTGATGTTAAGTTTTTCCCGGTAAAACCTTCGGATGCCAGTGGTGAATCAAATGATTTCCCTATATATAGGTATGCTGATTTATTACTAATGGAGGCAGAATGCAATATCCGCTTAGGGAATACTGCAGCCGCTGCAGCATTTTTTAACCAGGTTAGGAAAAGGGCAGGTTTAGCTGATATTGCGTCCCCAACACTTCAGGACATCTATAATGAAAGAGGTTTTGAGTTGGTGTTTGAAGGCCATCGCAGGCAGGATATGATCAGGTTTGGTACGTTTTTGTTACCTCATGGTGTTGCACCTAATGACGTCCCTGCAACTCCTGCATACAGGCTTATTTTTCCTATTCCAACAAGTGCGCTTAACGCCAACACCACTTTAAAACAAAACCCCGGTTATTAATAAAACTTTAAAGCTGTTTTTAATTAAATAAAAAGAATTTTATGAAAAATGTACATAATAAATTTTTAATTGCGCTGGCTGCCTTATTAGTATTTGCTGCCTGTAAGAAAGAAGTTGTTTTAACATACCTGGAGGATATAAAATTCCCGCCTTCGCTTTCGGTTTCTGCGGATAATATTTCTTTATCTCCCTCTAATAATGATTCATCAGTTATCACATTATCGTGGCCTGCTGTAGTTTTTAAGGTTAAAGCACCTGTTACTTACTCACTACAACTTGCTGTTCCGGCAGATACGATTGGCGCTAATGCCTGGAGTAATGCTTTGACGATTGAAGTAGGCAAAGACGTGTTAGCCAAATCTTTTAATGGCGCTGATCTTAATACTTTGGTTATATCGAAATTGGGGTTGGCTGCAGACACTTTTGGTACAGTGGTAGCCAGGGTAGTAGCCGTTCTTGACAGGTCAGTTTATTCGAATGCTGTATCAGTTAAAGTAAAACCTTTTAAAGTGGTTGTAAAAAATGTGCTGTTCGTGCCTGGGGCTTACCAGGGCTGGAGTCCGCCGACAGCACCTGTAATAGCAGAGGCAAATGGCAGACCTAAAATGTATGAAGGATATTATTATATGCCTGGTTCCGGACCACAATATTTTAAATATACGGATGCGCCCGATTGGAACCATACCAATTATGGCGATGGTGGCAATGGTTCATTCAGCACTGATGGCGCTGCGGGCGGGCTAAGTGTTCCTGATGGAGGTTACTATGAATTAACTGCTGATTTAAATTCTAATAAATGGACGGCTACCAAAACAACCTGGAGCATTATTGGCGATGCTACACCAGGCGGCTGGGGAAGCGATACACAGATGACTTATGATATAGTAAACGAGGTTTGGAAAATAACTGCTGATATGAAGAAAGATGGCTCCTTTAAATTCAGGGCAAACAATGCGTGGAATAATGATTTTGCTGTTGATAATAATGGTAAACTTTTATATGCGGACAATCCATTTTTTGGTTATACTCCTAATCTTAATAACCTATCAGTTCCGGAGGATGGCAATTATACTATCACACTGGATCTGCATAATTCCGGAAACTATACATACATTCTTAAGAAAAATTAATAATAATATTTTTTAACCATTTATATTTTTCAATGAAAAAGTTTTCTATTTTTCTGATATCACTTGCATTCCTTTCCTGCAATAAATCTGATACACATATACCTGCCGGGGTAAGTACTGATCCGGTGCAATATGGTACTCCTTTTACAAAAGTTCCTGACAGCAGGGATGCTGCTATTTACCAGGTAAACATGAGAGTGTTCAGCGCTGCTGGAAATTTAAAGGGCGTTACCGCCAGGTTAGATTCCATTAAAAACCTGGGGGTAAATGTTGTCTATTTAATGCCCGTTTTCCCTGTTGGTATTTTGCGGGCCATAAACTCTCCGTATGCTGTAAAAGATTATAAAGCTGTTGGGAGTGAATTTGGTACACTTGACGATTTACGTGCGTTGGTAGATGGTGCACACAGCAGAAACATGGCAGTGATATTAGATTGGGTTGCCAATCATACTTCTTGGGATAATACATGGATAAACAATAAGTCCTGGTATCAGCAAGATACATCGCATAATATCATAAATCCGCCTGGGTACTATGATGTAGCTCAATTGAATTTTAATAATGATACAATGCGAACAGCTATGATTGACGCTCTTCGCTATTGGGTTTTTACGGCAAACATTGATGGCTACAGGTTTGATTTTGCGGATAATGATCCTTTCGATTTTTGGAAGCAGGCGCTTACCTCTTTAAAAAGTATCAGCAGCCATAAACTTCTTTTACTTGCGGAAGGCACAAGAAATGATCATTTTAATGCCGGCTTTCAACTGAAATATGGCTTTAGTTTTTTCTCTAACCTAAAAGATATTTTCGGACAAGGCAAATCGGTAACTTCTATAAATGATTTGAATGCATCTGAATATGTAAATGCTAAAGAGGAATCACAAGTAGTGCGGTACACTACCAATCATGACGTTAATAGTTCAGATGGAACTCCTTTGGAATTATTTGGTGGTAAAAATGGTTCTATAGCAGCTTTTGTAGTGATAGCATACATGAAGGGTGTTCCTATGATATACAATGGGCAGGAAGTGGGAACCCCTTACAGGTTAACTTTTCCTTTTACCTCTACAAAAATTGACTGGAGCCTAAATCCGGATATAAGCGCAGAATATAAAAAAATACTTGCTTTCAGAAATACCAGTTCAGCAATCCGGAGAGGTCAGTTATTTTCCTACAGCAGCGATGATGTTTGTGCTTTTACCAGGCAACAGGATAATGAAAAGGTACTGGTGATTGTTAATCTAAGAAATAAAATAATAGAATATACTTTGCCCGCAGCTATTGCAAAAACTTCATGGACCGATGCGATAAATGCAGGAAATATAACCTTGACATCTAAGATAACTTTACAACCATACACATATCTTGTTCTAAGAAATCAATAGAAGACGATTGATTATAAAACAATCATATTCCGGGGTCAGCAAATGATTCTGTTTATTAATTTTTCCTGGTTACAACATTAAAAAAGAATTTAAGTAAAATATTATGCAGAAATTTTCAGCTTTTATATTTTTTACATTAATCATTTCCTGTTGCAGCCCCCTTATTTCTACGGGCCAGACAGTCGCATCCTTGTCAATTGAAAAAGACCAAAAGCAGTATGGCAAACCTTTTTCCAAAGTTCCAGACAGAAGGGATGTTATCATCTACCAGGTTAACATGCGGGTATTTAGTAAACAAGGCGATTTTAAAGGAGTAAAAGAACGTTTGGATTCTATAAAAGCTTTAGGTGTAAATGTAATTTACCTTATGCCTCATT
>JBDUCK010000078.1:0-11662 GCA_040003485.1 Ferruginibacter sp.
TTTTACCTCAGCACCATCTGCCTGTCAGCATCTAATTTTATCAATATAAAAATGAGCACAGTAAAAGTAAGTATGGATGAGCCCCCATAACTCATTAAAGGAAGTGTAATACCTATAACCGGCGCCAGGCCAATGGTTACACAAACATTTACGGCTACATGAAAAAATATTATGCCGGCCACTGAGTAAGCATACACCCGGCTGAAGGTACTTCGTTGCCGCTCTGCAATTCTTATTATCCGCATCAGCATGGCCAGGTATAAAAGCATGAGTAGTGTACAGCCCCAAAAACCAAAGCTCTCTCCTACCGAGGTAAAAATAAAATCAGTATGTTGTTCCGGCACAAAATCGCCCTGTGTTTGGGTGCCTTTTAAAAAACCTTTTCCTGCAAGTCCGCCCGAGCCAATTGCAATTTTAGATTGCTTAACATTATAGTTTTGTTGCTCTGTTTTTTTCTGCTTTTCTTTTTCTTCCTCAGCCGAAATAAGCGAAACGGTCTTTGCATCCGCAAAAGGGTTATCTACCCCTACCATGCTGAAGATTCTGTCCGCCTGGTATTTTTTAAAAACATGTTTAAAAACAAAAGGAACGCCAACGCCTACAAACAAAGAGCAAAAGATCCATGAACCTACAATGATAAAAAGCAGGCGGCTGCTTCTTTTTATCTGGCGGCGGTTAAAAAAAATAAGTAATACAGCCAAAATCACAAAAGCTATCAATAGCGTTTTGGTATGAAATAATAAAGACACTACCAGCAGCACTGCCATAGCTACACCTGCAATTAAATATCCCGGCGGTAACCCTTCTCTATACATGGGTATTAAAAAAGAAAAATAAACCAGCGCCAGGCCGGTTTCGCCCTGCATGATTGAAAGTACTGCCGGAGCAAAGGAAATGGCAGCAGCTATTACCTGCGATGTAGGCTTTCTAAAATCAGTTTCCTGCATAGAAAGATATTTTGCAAGTGCCAAAGCAGTAAAGATCTTACATAATTCTACCGGTTGCAGGTTCATAAAACCCAATGGTATCCAGCTTTTGGATCCTTTTATTTCTTTCCCGATTACAAAAGTTGCCAGTATTAAAAGAATGCCGACGAGATAAGAAAGATTTGCCGTAGCGGTAAATAACTTGCTATCTGTTAGTAAAATAAAAATGGCCAGCATGCAGCATGCTCCGAAATAAAACAACTGCTTACTGTAATTTTTTTTGAAGCCTATCAGGGTTTGTGATACACTTTCCCCGCTTTTATACTCTACAGAAAAAATGCAAACCAAACCAATTACAATAATGATGGCATACAGCCATACCATTACCCAATCTACGCCCTTTGATATGGAAGGATTTTTTTGGTACATTTTTATTATACTAAACCTGTTCTTAAAAATAGCCGTTGCTTCTTATCTCGCCTTATAAACTTTATACTAAAAAGAGTATAAAAAAATCAGGGCCCTGTTTTATTTACTGAATCTGCCATTACTGGCTTTCTTTTATTATCCGGGATAATGGCTGGTGTTGGAAGCTTATTATTTGTACTGTCTTTTTTCTTTTGCCCGTTCTTTGTCGATTCTTTTTCTTTCATGAATTTATTCATAGCATCTTCATCATCGCCATCGTCAAGGCCTACGGTATCTTTAATGATTTTTATATAGCCTTTAGCCACTAAATATGCAGAGTCTCTGGAGTGGCGGATGCTGTCCTGCTTCCGCATTTCTGTGTATACTTTTTCTGGTATCAGGTTAAGGTTTGATAAGCGGTCCAGGTTTGCCAGCCTTTTTTTATCTGTTATAGAATCTTTCAAATATTTTTCTATCATCAATCCTACTATCGGTGCCGCATAGGTGCCACCAAAGCGGCCGCTGTTTTCTACCACACACATTATGGCAATTTTCGGATTATCCCTTGGCGCAAATCCACAAAAGAAAGCATGGTTGGGTTGTTTTACACCATGATAATAGTTTTCTACCGTTCCTGTTTTTCCGCAAATAGCTATTCCTTCTACTTTGGCTCCCACACCTGTACCTCTTTCTACCACGCCCTGCATACCATCATGTACCACATTAAATACACTATCTGGAATATCTATCGGGCTATGCCGCTGACGATATTGCGTCAGGATATCGTAGGTATCGCCGCCTTCTATAGAATCAACCACATGGGGTGTTATGTACCAGCCTTTGTTTGCAATGTAGGCCATTTCATTGGCCACCTGCAAAGGTGTTACATCCACTTCGCCCTGGCCAATACTAACGGAAACAAAAGTGCAGTAATTCCATCTTCCATTGCCATATATTTTATCATAATAGGCAGGTGTTGGTATAAACCCTTTTTTTTCTGTCGGTACATCCACGCCAAGTTTATGCCCTAACCCGAAGGCATACATGTAGCGATTCCAGTTTGAAAGACTGCTATCTATATTAGGATACTTTGGATTATTAATAACCCTTTGCATTACCGTGGCAAAGTAGGTATTGTCAGAAACCGTAATAGCGCTTTGTAAATTAAATGTGCCCCGGTCAAGGCATTTTGGACGACCGTTCCCACAGCCATAAAAAGCGCCACTACAACTTACGGTCATCTTCGTGTCTATCACCCCCTCATGCAAACCTACCAGGGCCTGTAATGTTTTAAAGGTTGAACCCGGGGAATATGTTGCATTCACTGTTCTATTGAGTAAGGGTAATGCAGGATCTAAAAAAAGCTGGCTAAAATGTTTACGCCTTTCACTGCCGGAAAGAAACTGCGGTTTGTAAGTTGGCGCACTTACCATTGCCAGTATGCCGCCGGTTTTAGGGTCAATCGCAACAATAGACCCCAGTTTATTTTCCATTAATTTTTCTCCCAGTTCCTGCAATTCAATATCAATAGAAGTATGTAAATTTTGACCTGCAATTGCTGCCGTATCATATTTACCATTTTCCATTTTTTCTGTCAGACGGTTCTTGTTATCTCTTTTCCAGTATTCAATTCCCCTTTCACCCATTAATACCTTTTCGTAGCTGCGCTCAATACCCGTCATGCCTGCATAATCGCCGGAGACATAACCTCCTTCTTTATGTTTTTTTAAAAAATTAGTATCTACTTCTGCAGTATAGCCAAGCACATTTGCGGCAGCATCATATGGATAACTTCTTACAGATCGCTCCTGTAAATAAAAAGCCGGTGCAAACCGGTACATCGATTCATTCAGCATCGCCATTTTATTTTCGCTTAATAAAGCTTCAAATACCGAGGGCCTGGAACGACCATTTTTTATTATTAATTCTACAATCTTTTTATTAAACTGAGCTGAGTCAATATTCAGTATTCTACAAATAGAAGCTGTATCTACCCCTTTTAATTTATTGGGCGTTACCATCAGATCGGAGATAGTTGTATTTTGCAAAATAGGGTGCTTGTTGCGGTCATATACAATACCCCGATCAGGATAAATTACTTTACGAAAAGTACCCTGCACGTCTGCGAGTGTTTTATATTCAGAAGAAAAAAGTTGCAGGTGCGCTAGTTGTAAAATGATCACCAGGAACATGCCTGTAAAAACAAGCATGATAACATTTTTTCTTGACTGGTTAAATACAGGCATTTATTATTTTGATAATGATATAAATGTAACTAACAATTGGGGCATTCAGCAGTTGCTTAAAATCAACTTTTGTTCCCGCTATGCGTTGCAAGTCCTCGTACCCGCCGACAAGGTTTGCAACCGCTGCCGGGGCTACTCCGGGCTTTCCACTCCTATCGGGCAGCCCATCAGCAGCAAAGCATTATTCAGCTTTGCCCAAATACTCACGCAACCCAACACGTAACTCGTAACCTGTAACTAAATTGTATTTGTTCTAAACTTTTGTTTTCTTGAAAAAACCAATTCTGTAATAAATATCAGTAAGATGCTTATTGCGGTAGAGAGTATAGTTTTTATTAAGAAATACCAGATATTACCAAACTGCCATGCTTCCAGTAAAAATAACCATCCATTGTGCATCAGGCTTAATACGCTTATAAAAATAAAATAAGGCATTGGTCCACCCATACTTTTAATAGATGGTTCCTGGTAGTTTGTTTCTGCACCTTCCTGCGAAATAAGAAGGTTTACCAAAAAAGGCCTTACATAAGCAATAAGCACACAGGCTGCTGTGTGAAAGCCAGGTTGATGGCGAAAACTATCCAACGTAAAGCCTAAAATAAAAGCGAGCAGCATAAGCCAGGTACGCTGCATTTTAAAGGGCAGCCAGAGAATAAATAAAAAATAAACATACGGGGTTACCATCTGGTGCAGGCGTATCCTGTCCAATACAAATACCTGGAAGAGAATAAATAAAATAAACCGGATAATATTTTTTACGAGTGTACTCATTGAGGTAATTAAACCTATTGTTGTTTTTTTATTTTTTCCAATAATTTATTTATAGGCTCCTGCTGCTGGTTTATAATAGCATAAACATATTCAATATTATAAAAATCAGCAGCTGTATGGAATTTGATCCTGAAATTATTTGTAGATATTTCTGCATACACCTGCTCTACCCTGCCTATCATAAGGCCTTTAGGAAAAGTGGTGCTTAATCCACTTGTAATGATGGTATCTCCTTTCACTACTTTAGCGCTCTTTGGAATATTAGAAAGTGTGATGATATTGGGTTCTTTTCCATCCCAGTTAAGTGTTCCCGTTTCTCCACCTTTCAATAATTTTCCGCTTATGTGACTGTCTTTATGTAATAAACTCATTACTACCGCATAGCCACCGCTCACTTCTGTAATAATGCCAACCACACCATTATTACCATCTACTATCCCCATCCCTGCTTTAAAATTTTTTACATTATTGCCGGCAAGGACAATAAAGTTACTGGGTGTGGTTATGGAATTAGCTACTACTTTAGCATGCTCGTAAGTAAGCCTTCGGTATTCAAAAAGAGAATCAATACGGAGCGTATCTATCTGTGTTTTAGTGCTGCTGTCCGGTAGGTCGAAATTAGATTTTAATTTATTGTATAAAACCTCATTTGCTTTTACCAGCGAATCATTTGTTTTCTTGAGCTGAAAATAATATTCTACCCGGTTATATTGTTCATTTATTTTCCCGGTTATTTTATTGGCACTGTTATCAAACATTGCTTCATGATATTTGCTGTAATGCACTATCAAATAAATACTCAGCACCTGTAATACCAGGAAAATTAAAACATTAAAATAACGGCGGATGAAGAGAAAAATATTACGCACCGGGGGGAGAATATTTAATATTAAACTCCAAATGCTAATTAAACACTGTGTTTTTTAGAATTTAGATTTTATTTTATTTGTTTAATTTTTAGCGCATCACAAAAGGATACCGGTCATAATTTTTAAGCGCTATGCCTGTCCCTCTTACCACACTTTTCAGCGGATCATCTGCCACATGCACAGGTAATTTTATTTTATTGGCAATACGTTTATCAAGCCCCCGAAGCAAGGCCCCGCCGCCGGTGATATATAAGCCCCTGCGGTAAATATCTGCCGCAAGTTCTGGTGGTGTAGTTTCCAAAGCTTTCAAAATAGCTTCTTCAATTTTAAAAATACTTTTATCCAAAGCTTCTGCCACTTCCTGGTAGCTTACCATTACCTGCTTGGGAATACCCGTTACCAGGTCACGACCATTTACCGGAATATCATCAGGAGGATTATCCAGATCTTTCATTGCAGCACCCACCTGAATTTTAATCTGTTCGGCTGTACGCTCGCCTATTAATAAACTATGGTAGCGGCGTAGCGCTTCCATAATGTCTGCTGTAAATTCATCTCCGGCAATCCTTATACTTTGGTCACAAACTATACCTGCCAATGCAATCACAGTAATGCCGGTAGTGCCTCCACCTATATCAATGATCATGTTACCAACAGGCTCCTCTACATCAATACCAATACCTAAAGCTGCAGCCATAGGTTCATGAATTAAATAAACTTCTTTTGCACCCGCTTGCTCTGCACTATCTCTTACCGCACGTTTTTCTACTTCGGTGATGCTGCTGGGAATGCAGATCATCATTCTCCAACTGGGAGCAAATAATGGCTTTTTAGGGTAGATCATTTTGATCATTTCCCTGATCATTAATTCTGCTGCATTAAAATCGGCTATAACACCATCTCTTAGAGGGCGTACAGTCCGGATGCTCTCGTGGGTTTTTTCATGCATCATCAATGCCTTTTTACCCACCGCCAATAAATTTTTGGGGTTATTTCTGTCTAATGCTACAATAGATGGCTCATTTACCACTACTTCATCATTGTGAATAATAAGGGTATTTGCTGTACCCAAATCTATTGCTATTTCCTGTGTGAAAAAATTGAAAATTCCCATAGTATATTAAGTAACAATCGTATTTAGATTTATTGCGGCAAAGTTGATATAAAATATTGGATTTACAACAGCAAAAAAATTTATTTTCCTACAATATTTTTTACTCATTTTTTGTGATGCCAGTCGTAAAACTACTTTACTAACATTTTTAGTTTGGCTTCACCAGGATAAATAAAACATTTTTAAAGTTTTTAAAATCGATGATTATATAAATTCATATCCGATATCAGTTCGGGAATTTATACCATCAAAATACAATTGTTCTACCAGGTAATTACTCTGCTCTGCTGCTTCCCGGATATTATCTCCAAACGAAGTTACCACAAGCACCCTGCCTCCATTAGAAACCACTTCATCTCCCTCTTTTTTTGTACCTGCATGAAAAATAATACTGCCGGGCAAATCAGTATCAAGTCCAAGAATAATTTTACCCTTCTCATAATCCCCGGGATAACCACCGCTTACTGCAACTACTGCCACAGCAGAACGGTCATCGGTCTCTATATTTATTTCGTTTATCCGTTGTTGTGATGTTGCCAAAAATAAATCCAGTAAATCGTTTTTAAGGCGGGGAATTACTACTTCTGTTTCCGGGTCGCCCAACCGGCAGTTGTATTCTATTACAAAAGGCTCCCCCTCGTTAATCATCAATCCAAAAAAAACAAATCCTTTATAATCCATACTTTCCCGGTATAACCCATTAATTGTAGGTTCTATGATAGTCTTTATAATTTTCTTTCTAAGTTCCTCATCAAAAAAGGGCAAAGGGCTTACTGCGCCCATGCCGCCGGTGTTTAATCCTTTATCTCCTTCACCAATCCTTTTGTAATCTTTTGCTTCGGGCATCAATACATAATCCTTGCCGTCAGTTAATGCAAAAACACTCATTTCTATTCCCTGCAAAAATTCTTCTATCACTACTTTTTTTCCGGCATCGCCAAACTTAGAGCGTACAATCATCAATTCAAATTCAGCCAAAGCTTCCATCTGGCTATTGCAAATAAGCACTCCCTTGCCACCAGCCAAACCATCGGCTTTTAATACAATGGGAGTAGCATGATTTTTAATATAAACGATTCCATCTTCATAATTTTCCCAGGTGAACTCCCGGTAATGAGCAGTAGGTACATTATGCCTTTTCATAAAAGCTTTTGCATACGCTTTACTTCCTTCCAGTTGGGCAGCTTCTTTGGCAGGGCCAATGATATGGATATGTTTAGTATTTTCGCCGGCTTTTAAATAATCAGTAATACCCCTAACCAGGGGCTCCTCAGGCCCTACAATAACCATCTCAATATCGTGTGTTTTACAAGCTGCTGCCAGGCTTTCAAAATCCGTAACAGCAATATCCAGGTTAATACAATCAGTTGAGGTTCCTGCATTTCCGGGAGCAATAAAAAGGTTGCCGCAGTGGCTGCTTTGTTTAAGTTTCCACGCAAGAGTATGCTCCCTGCCGCCTGCACCAACTAAAAGAATATTCATGAAAATAATATTATAGAGGTAATAACATGTATAAACGAATTTATATTGTATCAAAGGTATATTTATAATTATTTTCCAAACGGTAGTTTTTTTCGGAAGGCACTTACCGGATTTTCTGAAAATTGACGCCAACATTTAACCATACTCAAAAGAATTTGCCTATTTTGGGAGACTAAATTAAAATGATTAAAGCAAATTAAAATAATTTACTATGATTGAACAGCCAGCAAAACAAAAACATCCAAAAGGCCTATGGGTATTGTTTGGAACCGAGATGTGGGAGCGCTTCAATTTTTATGGTATGCGAACGATATTGACTCTCTTTATCGTTAACGCTTTAATGATGAGCAAAGAGCAATCATCTATAATTTATGGCGGGTTTTTAGGGCTGTGTTATTTGACTCCAATGTTAGGAGGTTTTATTGCAGACAGGTTTTTGGGCAACAGACTATGTATTATCATGGGAGGTTTGTTGATGGCTGCGGGACAAATGCTGCTGTTTTTTAGTGCCAGCATATTTAGTTCCAACCTGGAATTAGCCAGAACATTATTGTATATAGCATTAGGCATTATCATTTTTGGTAATGGCTTTTTTAAGCCTAATATATCAAGCATGGTCAGTAGTTTATACCCCAAGGAAGAAAAAAATAAACTCGATACTGCCTTTACCATTTTTTACATGGGAATAAATCTTGGCGCTTTTTTAGGCCAGTTAATATGCCCTTTAATTGGTGACGTTGTTGATAAAAGCGGAGTTAGAAATATTCATGCTTTTAGGTGGGGATATTTAGCTGCATCAATTGCTATGTTGGTAGGAACAACTACATTTTTCCTGCTAAAAGACAAATATGTCAGAACACCGGAAGGAAGACCAATTGGCGGTCTACCTTCTAAAAATGAGGCGGGGGATTATGAGGAAGGAGAATCTCAAAAAGCAACATTTACAAAAAAAGCGTTATTGTTTGCAGTTATAGCTTTTGTAATTTTAGGACTGACATTCTTTTATGTTGTTGGGCAAAATGCAATTTATTCAATTATATACGCAAGTGGTATCACCCTTGCGGGACTTATAATTTCTGATGGATCAATCACAAAAATTGAACGGGATAGAATATTGGTTATTTACATTGTTTCCTTTTTTATTATTTTCTTTTGGGCTGCTTTTGAACAAGCCGGTTCTTCTTTAACTTTTATTGCCGATAACCAAACAGACAGGAACTTTTTTGGATGGCAAATGCCACCCTCAATGGTACAGATTTTTAATGGCATTTTTGTGGTGGCCTTCGCAATTCCGTTTAGCATTTTGTGGGATAAGCTAAGGGCAAAGGGTAAAGAACCGATTTCACCCGTCAAACAGGCAGTAGGCTTGGCATTGATAGCATTAAGTTATTTTATTATTGCAAATAATGTAAAAGATTTGGGCAACACCGGCTTGCTGGCCGTTAAATGGTTAATATTACTTTACCTGATACAGACTTTTGGGGAGCTTTGTTTATCACCAATTGGGCTTTCCTTAGTTGGCAAACTTTCTCCTAAAAGGTTTTCGTCATTATTATACGGGGTATTCTTTTTATCAAATGCATCCGGGTATGCACTTGCAGGTACATTAGGATCAATTTTACCTGCTACCGGTGAGCAATTTACAGAAGCTACAAAAATGGGGATTGATCTGCAAGCTGTTTTAGATAAAAGAATTATTCCTTCAGCCGAACAAATAAAACTTCTGGCTGATAAAAAGATAAGTGCTTTTAATCCGACCTTTTCAGGTGTTACTATTCATAATCTGTATGAGTTTTTTATGGTCTTCGTAGTATTATGTGGACTGGCAGCCGTATTGCTATTTCTTTTAACTCCCAAACTTAAAAAAATGATGCATGGGGTAAGATAAAATAACAAATACTTTTAAAAAAGAAGGTTACTCATTTTGAGTAACCTTCTTTTTAATGAAAAAATTTTATATAAAATCCATATACTCACATTGCTTTCCCAATATCATTTTATCATCTGCTCCCAACCATTTATGTAAAACGGTTGCGTACACGTTTTTAAAATCTACTTTATGTTTTAAATCGCCTTCATTTAAGTCAGCTAAATCGGGCATGGCATTCAGTACACCTTTTTGTTTTAAGCCACCACTGATAAAGAACATATTATTCGCTGTGCCATGGTCGGTACCGTTGCTTGCATTTTGCGATACTCTCCTTCCAAATTCAGAGAACGTCATCATCAATACATCCTGGAAACGGTTATTGGCTTTAAGGTCTGTGGTAAAAGATTTTACCGCATCATTTAATTCTGTAAATAATCTTTTTTGTTGTGCCTCCTGGTTCACATGAGTATCAAAACTCCCCAGTGAAACATAATATACCTTTGTGTTTATATCCGACATAATAAGAGAGGCAATGGTCTTTAAATCTTTCCCTAGCTCAGTACCCGGATATGTTTGGCCGGTAGGATGCAGCTTACTTTGTTGGAAAATATAATCTGCACTGCTAAGCGTTTCACTCATTGTTTTGTATAAATAATCTACTGTTTCTTCTGCCGGATGATGAGCTGCATTAATATCTTTATAAAATTTTTCATTACTGCTGCTGTACAGGCGGCGTGGATCTTTAAATGCCAGCCCTTTTTGATTATTGCCTTTTAATGCCAGGCTAAGCATGTCATCTATCTCCAAAGCCTGCGTAGGTTTATCGCAACCTTTGCATTGAGCATCCAGGTAACGGCCTATCCAGCCTGTGTTTACATAGTCTTTACTATCACTGGCGCTTTGCCATATATCCATGCTGCGAAAATGAGAGCGGTCAGGGTTCGGATAGCCAACATTGTTCATTATAGCCAGTGCCCCTTCATCATACAATCCTTTAAAACTTTCCAAGGCAGGATTAAGTCCTGTTTCGGTACTTAAAATAACAGCTTTATCTTTTGTAATACCAATCTTAGGGCGGCTCCGGTAATAGATATCATTTGTTATGGGTATCACCGTATTTAAGCCATCATTACCGCCGCTGAATTGTATTACTACCACTACTTTATTTCCTGCGGGCACCATCATAGGCTTCTCAAAAGCTTTTAAGAACTTTGGAAGCATCATTGATGCCGTGGCGAGTGAACCAACCTGTAAAAATTCCCTGCGTTTAATAACCATAAAATGATTTTTAATTTACGATTGCTGATTTATGATTTCACATAATCAGCCATCATTTTTTAACTATTGTTTGAATAATGATTTTTAATTAACTGAACAAAATCTCAATTCTAAAAAAATCATACATCCAAAATTATACATCTGAAATTCTAGCACAACTGGTATTCTGGCGTACTCATTAAATTAATAACAGCGCTTTTAATAAAATTTTCCCGGTTTTCTGCATTCAGGTATTTTGTAAGTAAAGGCGCATTTATCCTGCTGCGTGATTGTAATAAAGTATCTGCAACCTGCTCAGCTAAAATTTCCCTGCCGGTATTTTCATAAACTTTATATACCAGGCTCCAGTCTATTTCTGCACCGCCGCCTTTATCTGCAAAGGCCTTGTTCTTTTTTATCCTCACCTGCTCCTCCATCATTTGCCCCATGTTTACATCATCATCTGTTTTGGGCCTGATTCTGATAGATTCTTTGGAAGAATAAACCTGTGGTATCTGCAATCTTACCATCAGCGTGCTGCTGTCTATCCAGCTTTTTCCGCCGGGCCAGCCAGCCACATTAGGCGGATAAAATAATATCTGCCCCAATACTTTTTGAAAAAGCAACTGTGCATTATCGTTATCTAACTGCAGCGGCAAAAACCTCCTGATGCCAGCCAGCAACTCCACCGGCGATTTAATCTTTGTACCAATATTTTT
>JBDUCK010000356.1:0-3448 GCA_040003485.1 Ferruginibacter sp.
CCAATAAAATTTTTATCATACCCAAACTGGAAGTCAATAAATTTTGCAGCATTAAAAGTAATATAACCACGGGCATCAAAGTAATCCACGCCGGTCTTCTTAAATGTTTTGTAGAAACCATTGCCAGGCACAGCTCTCAGGGTAGCAACCTCCTGCTGAAAGAATTTTGGTCCACGTTCCTGGTTATCTGTTATAAAAGAAGAAAAGCCTATTTTATTTCCTATCAATCCCCTTACGCTTACGCCACGGGTATTTAAAAAAATGGTCTCGCTATTGTTATTTTCTTTTGATAGGTTTAACTGTGCTATTGGATTTACAGCCAGGAAAAAATCCGGGTTATTAACCTCTATCAAATTTGCTTTAGTTTTATAAAAGACACCAAACAATGGCTTCTTACTCAAAAAATTTTCTCTTGGCGTTGTAACCCATTCGCTGTTATTCATCAACAAGCTCTGCATGTTGTACTCATCTACGGAAGTAAGGTCCAGGTCTGTCCAGTCTTTAAATTTATCTGCCCCGGTGCTATCCGGGTAACCCATACGGGCGCTATCTAAAAACTCCACTTCTTTTACAATATATTTTCTGTTGAAAGGTTTCAACGTAGAAAAATTGAGGTCGGTATTAGTCTGTTGTTTTATTTCAAGCCGTTCTACAAAATGGCTTTCTTTTGCGCCCTGGTTTAAGTAAGTTGATTGCGCAGAAGCCGCAGCAGGACAAATAAAAACAAAAAGTTTGAGCAAGCTTTTAATAATTTGCATTGAGTTTCGGTTAATGTAAAAAATCTATATATTCAAGTTATGCAAAAATACCTTTTTAAGAACATACTTGTGGTAAATGAAGGGAAAATAAAATACACAGATGTATTGACCATTGGCGAAAGGATTGAAAAAATTGACAGCAATATCAGTGAGAAAGGAAATACAAAAGAAATTAATGGCGAAGGGCTTCATCTATTGCCCGGCGTTATAGACGACCAGGTACATTTCAGGGAGCCGGGGCTTACACATAAAGCCACTATTTATACAGAAAGCAAAGCTGCCGTGGCTGGTGGTATTACCAGTTTTATGGAGATGCCAAACACCATACCCAATGCCCTTACCATAAATTTGCTGGAAGATAAATATACAATAGCTGCACAGCATTCACTCGCTAATTATTCTTTTTACATGGGCGTTAGCAATACTAACGGTGATGAAGCCCTGCGGGCAAACGGTTTTAAAAACAACATCTGTGGTATAAAAATTTTTATGGGCAGCAGTACCGGCGATATGCTGGTAGATAATCATAGCACCCTAAATAAAATTTTCAGTGAAAGCGAATTGCTTATTGCCACCCATTGCGAAGATGAACGGATCATTAAAAGAAATTATGCGCAACTGAAAAAAGAGAAAGATATTTTATCGCCTGCGGATCATCCCATCATCCGCAATGACGAAGCCTGTTTTGAATCTTCGCTGGTAGCCATCCAGTTTGCAAAAAAATATAACAGCCGCCTGCATATTCTGCATATCAGTACCCAAAAAGAATTACAGTTATTCAGCAATATGCTGCCTTTAAAAGAAAAACGAATTACGGCAGAAGTATGTGTTCATCACCTGCATTTTACCGCTGATGATTATGCGCAACTGGGCTACAAAATAAAATGCAACCCAGCTATAAAAGACGCTTACAATAAAGCTGCATTATGGCAAGCTTTAAACGATGACCGGCTGGATTTAATTGCTACCGATCATGCGCCGCATTTATTGTCAGAGAAAGAAGGGCCATACGAAAAAGCATATGCCGGTTTGCCGCTGGTGCAACATCCACTTTTGCTAATGTTGCATTATTATAAGATGGGAAATATTTCTTTAGAAAAAATTGCTGAAAAAATGAGCCATGCGGTAGCAGATTGTTTCCAAATAAAAGAAAGAGGCTATATTAGAGAAGGATATTATGCCGACCTGGTAGTAGCTGATCTGAAAAAACCATGTACCGTAACAACGGAAAATATTTTATATAAATGCGGCTGGAGCCCTTTGGAAGGTTTTACATTTCCTGCCAGTATTGCGTACACAATGGTAAACGGAAATATAGTTTATGAAAATGATACCGTTAATGAATCTTATAAAGGCAAAAGGATTTTATTTGACCGCTAAAATAATAAAAGTTCAATGGAGATAGATAAAACCACTTTAAACGACCTCGCTATTTTCAATACAGAAGAAGAGTTTTCCGTTTTTAATAAATTAAACTGCACGCTTACCATCAGGGGTAAGGAGCAGCTAAAAAAGAATTTAAATACACCCCTGGCGACAGTACAAGCCATCAATGGTGTTCAGCAATCGCTGCAATTGATTATTAAAAAATCAGCTTTATGGCCTGCACAAATAAGCAATGGAACTATTATGGTGATAGAGCGGTTTTATGATGCAGTGATAGATCCTATACCTGCAGCACCTTCTTCGGCTACCGCTTACAGTTACAAGCTGCTCCACGGGCCCGATTTTTCGCTGGTACGCTTTTCTGTTACCCATTGCTTTGACTTTATAAAAGGAATGCAGCAAATGGTAAATATTTTTTCTAAAGAAGAAAAGCCCGGCCCCCTGCAAAATGTGTTAGCAGAAATTGAAAAGATTGTTTTTAAAGAAAATTTTAATGTAATTAAACAGTATAAAAAAGCAGCTGACATGCCGCTACCGCAGATGCTGCAGTTTGCGGCTTATGCCAGGTACCAGTATAAAATTAATATGCTCTCTTTATTATCCCTGCATGCACGCCTTGATGCCTGGTATGGTATGGCGATGGCTGTAAATAAATACGGCCTCGTATTTCCTGAATTTATAGAAAGTGAGCAACCGGTTATTAATGCCGCAGGCTTATACCATATTTTACTGCCACAGCCTGTAGCTTATGATATTTGCCTGGACAGGCAGACCAATTTTTTATTTTTAACCGGGGCAAATATGGCGGGCAAAAGTACTTTTATAAAATCTGTAGGCAGTGCTGTATTTTTAGCTCACCTGGGTATGGGTGTTCCGGCCAAAAAAATGAAGCTCAGTCTTTTCGATGGCCTCCTTAGCAATATCAATGTGATTGATAATATTGCCAAAGGTGAAAGTTATTTTTTTAATGAAGTGCAACGGGTAAAAGCTACCATTTCTAAAATAAATGACGGCCGCAAATGGTTGATCTTAATTGATGAATTATTTAAAGGCACTAATGTACAGGATGCAATGAAGTGCAGTACGAGTGTAATTGAGGGGTTGCTAAAAGTAAAAAACTCATTATTTATTTTATCTACACATTTATACGAGATAGGCGATGATCTAAAAAAATATACCAATATCAGTTTTAATTATTTTGAAACAACTGTTAAAGACGATCAGTTAAGTTTTAGTTACCAGTTAAAAGAAGGGATCAGTAATGATAGATTGGGTTATTTAATTTTAAAGAAAGAAGGCGTGGT
>JBDUCK010000357.1:0-3443 GCA_040003485.1 Ferruginibacter sp.
GAGGATGAACAGGTATTGGTAGAAGAATTTATCAAAGGCAGGGAGTTCACCATCGGTGTTTTTAAATCTAAAGGAAACATAATAGCCTTGCCTATAACGGAGATTATTTCTAAAAATGAATTCTTTGATTTTGAAGCAAAGTATGAAGGTGCCAGTGATGAGATTACACCGGCGCAGGTAGAAGAATCAATTGCTCACAAGGTAAGGGATGATGCCAAAAAAGCATATAGCATTTTTAACTGCAAAGGCATTGTTCGGATAGATTTTATTTATGATGAAAAATCTGCCCACCCTTTTTTATTGGAAATAAATACCGTGCCGGGACAAAGCGCCGCAAGCCTGGTGCCGCAACAGGTAAGGGCTATGGGCTGGTCATTGATGGAATTTTATTCGGCCCTCATTGAAGAGTGTTTTAATTAAACGTAAATTATATTTTAATAAACCGTAATTTTTTATCTGTGTTTAAATTCATAACCAATAAACCTTTTTGGGTAAACCTGCTGGTAGTTATCGGTATAACGCTGTTGATATTATTTGCCTTTTTGCAATTACTTGGCAGCATTACCAAACATGGCGAATACCTGACGGTACCCGGTGTTACGGGTAAAACCACCGCCGAGGCAATTAAATTTTTAGAGAGCAAAGGCTTTGATGTAGTGATACAGGATTCGGTATATGTTGATACTGCAAAAATGGGCACTGTATTAAAACAATTACCGGAACCAAACAGTACGGTAAAAGTAAACCGCACCGTTTTATTAACGGTGAACAGGGTAACCTTGCCTATGGTAGATATGCCGGCCCTGCAGGGCAAGTCTCTTAACTATGCGATTGAAATTTTAAAACGGTCTCATCTACAATTGGGTGATACCACCTACAAGCCTGATTTTATGATGGGCTCGGTGCTGCAGCAAAACTACAAGGGCAGTATCATTAATTCAGGCACAAAAATTACCTGGGGAAGTAAAGTGGACCTGGTTGTTGGCGGTGGCCTGACCGAACAACGGATTTTAGTGCCATCACTAATAGGGCTTACCTATGGTGAAGCAAAACTTATTTTAGAACAGGATGGCATAAGTGTTGGTGCAATAATACCAGATGGCAGAATAACTGATACCTTATCCGCATTTGTGTACAAACAAAGCCCACCAAGGTTTACAGAAGATAAAAGGCCCATCTATATTCAATCCGGGCAACTGATGGATCTATGGATTTCCCCGGTGATGAAAGAACCGGTAGATTCTTTAAATAACCCTCAATAATTTTATCATGACAAACATTACGGTACAGGAATTAAAAGAAAAAATAGACGCCAACGAACATATAAACCTGGTAGATGTAAGAGAGCCCGATGAACGTACGGCGTTCAATATCGGTGGCACATTTTTGCCACTAGGCAAAATACAAACAATGCAGATTGAAGATATTGATGAGCTAAAAGATGAAGAAGTGATCCTTTATTGCAGGAGCGGAAACAGGAGTGGCCAGGCCTGCCTCATCCTGGAAAGCATGGGCTTTACCAACGTAAGAAATGTTGTTGGGGGCATGAATGATTGGCAGGAGAAGTTTGCAAAATAAAAATTGGTCAATGGGCAATTGGCAATAAATTTTTAGAAATTGCACGTCAGATATATTACTGCAATGATTTCAATATTGACATGTGACCATTGACTTTTAATAAATGACTCTTAGATTATTTATAATTTAATATTAATACCTGCCATAAAGTTTACCGGCGCCATGGGGAAATAATAATTCTCTGTTGTTTCTTTTCCCCCATAAACGTAGCTGAAAGTATATCCGTTTGGCTCATAATTTTTAGAAAAAAGATTACTCACCTGGAAAAATAGTTTAGCGAATTTTTTACACGAATAATTAAGCCTGGTATCCTGCACATAATATGCTGCAAGGCTCCTGCTTTTTTGTGATGTGTTATCAAGATATTGCCTGCTCACATATTTGCCGGTAAGATTAAGTTCCATGTTTTTTAGCGGTATAATATTTACGGTTGCGGCACCCACTACTGCCGGAGAAAAAGCGATATCAGGTTTGCTGTAAAATTTCGTTTGCTGGCCACCGTTGTCATAATCATCGATATACTCGGTAAAGTTTTTTACTTTATTTTGGCTGAATGAAATGTTACCGGAGGCTGATAGCCATTTGGTAAAATAAACCGCCCCCTGTAATTCTATTCCTGCCCGGTAACTGCTGTTAATATTCGTCCTGGTGTAAGCCCCTACATCATTTATCTTCCCGGTAAGTACCAGTTGATCTTTATACAACATGTAATAAAGATTTATCCCCCACGAATTTTTGCTGTTCTTTTTTTCAATCCCGGTCTCAAAATCATTCAGGATTTCTGCTTTGGGTTGCTGAATTTCATTTGCTTCAAAATCGTCCCTGTTGGGCTCATGGGTAGCTCTGCTATAAGATAGGTAAGCCTGTGTTTTATTTTTTGTGTAGGTAAGGCCTGCCTTTGGATTGAAGAAGAAATATTTTTTATTTACTTCCAGGGTTGGGTTATACTGAAAGCCATTAATGCTATAATCAATCGATCGCACCTGCAGATCAATAAATGACTGGAGGTTGACGCAAAGTTGTTGGGTCCATTTTGTAAAAACAGAACCGTCCTGTTTATTGGCAGTAAGGTCATAATACCGGTAATTTTTTGGTATGGCTGCTTGCTGCTGTGCCCAAATGATTTCGCCGTAATGTTGCCCCTCATATTTATTCCACCCGCCGCCAATAATTAATTGTGTTTTATTTTTTTGATACTGAGCCGAAAAAATAGTTCCGTAATAATTATTATCCAGCCAAAGGCGCCGGATGATATCTGTTTGTGTGGTGGTATCTGCACCGGAAATATAATCTGGCAGGTTATAGCTACTCAAGGCTTCCGCAGCTTTGTATTGCTCATAATAGCCATTGCCTTTGGTAAGAAAAACGGCTACATTGGCTTTCCAGTAATTGCGGAATTTATGATTAAAAAAAAACTGGTAATGCGTCTGTGTATAATTATCGGTTTCATTAAAGTAAGGCGTGCCGGGCTGTTCTGTACCGGCACTGTTGTATTTCCGGTTAGTTCTTAAAGTAGTTTCATCAATACCATACCAGGCCTGGTAAGTTTTTTCTTTTCCGGAAAAAATATTTAGGCGAAAAGAATTCTTTGCATCTACATAAGCTGCGCTGGTATAAAAAGAACGCAGGTTACTGCTGGCCCTGTCAATATAGCCATTGCTACGAATGCTGCTGAGTCTGCCATCAAAAGTAAAATGCTTGCCAAAAATACCGCTGTTAAAAGCGAGGGTATTTTTAAAAGAACTATATGAACCAATGGCATTGTTAAACTCCAGTGATTTTTTAGTTACCACATCGTTGGTACTGATATTAATGCTGCCGCCAAAAGCCCCTGCACCATTGGTAGATGTACCCACACCTCTTTG
>JBDUCK010000358.1:0-3439 GCA_040003485.1 Ferruginibacter sp.
GAGGAGAAGTAAAATATTTAGTTCTTGTAGCGTTCTCATTTTGCTGAATACTGTTTGATGAACACGAGTGCCCTTTGTTCCTCTGGATAAACTCTGCCAATGAAGCAGAATGATGTTATGTTGCCTGGTAACAAAAATAAAAATGCGAAGCATTAAACTTCGCATTTTATAAAATATTATGATGAATAGTACTTACATCTTTTCTGCCATATCCGGTATCTCTGCTGCTTTGTATTGCCCGGCATCCAGCTTTTTCTTTGTTTCTTCAAAGGCTTTAAGCGTAACATCAATATCTTCAAAACTGTGAGATGCCGTGGGTATCAACCGGTAAATAATATCTCCTTTTGGTATTACCGGGTAAACCACAATACTGCAGAAAATGTGATAATTCTCTCTCAGGTCCATCACCATCTGGGAAGCTTCGGGCACATCGCCTTTCATAAAAATTGGCGTCACCGGCGAATTTGTGTGACCTATATCAAAACCTCTTTCTCTTAAACCTTTTTGCAGCCGGTCTACATTTTGCCATAATTTTTCTCTTAATTCAGGCATGGTAGTTACCATCTCCATGCGTTTAATCATACCTTCTACAATCATTAACGGCAGGCTCTTTGCAAATATCTGGCTGCGTACATTATAGCGTAAATACTTTAATACATCTTTGGAACCACTTATAAATGCTCCAATGCTACCCATGCTTTTTACAAAAGTAGAAAAATACAGATCAACGCCATCCTGGCAACCCTGCTCTTCATCTGCACCGGCACCTGTTGGGCCCATATAGCCGAAACCATGTGCATCATCTATTAAAAGACGGAATTCGTATTTTTCCTTTAGCGCAACAATTTCTTTTAAGATTCCCTGCTCTCCATCCATACCAAAAACACCTTCAGTAATCACTAAAATTCCACCGCCATTTTTTGTTGCTAAATCAGTTGCCCTTTGTAGTTGTTTCTCACAGTCTTCAATATCATTATGTTTAAAAGCATAACGATGGCCCATGTGCAGGCGTACCCCATCTACCAGGCAGGCATGTGCTTCTGCATCATATACAATTACATCCCTGCGGTTTACCAATGCATCTATGCAACTCATTATACCCTGGTATCCAAAGTTGAGCAGCATGGTATCTTCCCTGCTTACAAATTTGCTGATAATTTTTTCAAGGTCTTCGTGTTTTGCGGTATTGCCGCTCATCATCCTTGCCCCCATTGGGTTTCCCATGCCATAAGCTGCAGCAGCTTCTGCATCAACTCTTCTTACTTCCGGATGATTAACCAGGCCAAGATAATTGTTCAGACTCCATACGATCATTTCTTTTCCCCGGAATTGCATGCGTGCACCTAGTTCCCCTTCTAATTTCGGGAAGGCAAAATAGCCATGCGCCCTGTCCATATGCTGACCTATGGGCCCACCATCTTTAACCAATTTTTCAAAAACATCCATTTGTATTTCTTATTTAGAATTAAGCACTTAAGTATACCTTTTTTAATAGCAAAAAAAAAGCCTGATTGCTGCGAAATTAAGGTATTGAGTTTAAAATACGTAACGGCAGCTTAACAAATGACCGGGCACATTAAGCTGCATGCAATTATCTTTGATTAAAATTTATATACTGATGAAAAAAATATATTACCTGGTCTTATTTTATATGACTGTAATAACTGCACCTGTAATGGCACAGCAAAAAACTACAGGTATTAAAAGCCTGGTAAAACCAAAGCTGGTTGTAGGTTTGGTTATTGACCAGATGCGATGGGATTATTTATACCGGTTCAGAGAATTATATGGAGAGGGGGGTTTTAAACGTCTTTTAAACCAGGGTTTCAGTTGCGAAAATACCATGATACCTCATGTGCCTACTTACACAGCAGTGGGGCATAGCTGTATTTATACCGGAAGCGTGCCTGCTGTTGATGGTATTGTGGGAAATTTCTGGTACGATAGAAATACCAACTCCAATGTTTACTGCACTGATGATTCTACTGTATTCAGCGTAGGCACTTCAGGTGTCGCAGGAAAAATGAGTCCCAAAAACCTATGGGTAACCACCATTTCAGATGAACTCAGGCTAAGCAATAATTTTAAAAGTAAAGTTATTGGTATAGCATTAAAAGACCGGGGCGCTATACTGCCGGCGGGCCATAGCGCCAATGCAGCTTATTGGTATGATGCCGGTAAATGGATAAGCAGCTCTCATTACATGACGACGTTGCCAGCATGGGTAAATGATTTTAATAAAAAAGATGAACCCGGTAATTTCATGAGTAAAGATTGGAATACCTTATTACCCATTGAAAAATATACATTAAGTACTGCCGATGATAAGCCTTATGAAGTAAACATTCCGGGAGAACAGGCTGTAACCTTCCCTCACAAATTATCTCAAATGGGGACAACCAAGTATGAGTCGTTTAAGTACACTCCATTTGCAGCAACCTTCACTTTTGATTTTGCCAGGCAGGCGATAGAAAGTGAACAGTTAGGAAAAAATACTGTTACAGATTTTTTAGCGGTGAGTATTTCTTCAACAGATTATACCGGTCATTCTTTTGGCACTAATTCCATAGAAATAGAAGATACCTATCTGCGGCTGGATAGAGATATTGGGGATTTCTTAAACTACCTGGATACCAAAATCGGTAAAGGAAATTATTTATTATTCCTGACAGCAGATCACGGTGTAGCACATATTCCTGGGTTTTTAGCAGAACACAAACTGCCGGGTGGCGTATTTTCAGATGCAGGACTGGTGGCAGACCTAAATACAAAAATAGAAGAAAAATTTTCCCTGAAAAGAGCAGTACTTTCTTTACAGAATTACCAGGTTTACCTGGATATAGCTGCTATGGAAAAACAAGGAAAAGATGTGGAGGGGATTAAAAAATTAGTCATCAAAACTTTAATGGAAAAAGATTTTATTACCAATGCTTTTGAAACAGCTAAAATTACCGCTGAGACTTTGCCGGAACCTTTAAAGAAAATGCTGATCAATGGATACAAAGATAAACGTAGCGGGGATATACAATTTGTGCCAAAGGCTGCTTATTTTGATGGCGGAACAAAGGGAACCACCCATGGTTTATGGAATCCTTATGATTCGCATATACCCTTAGTTTGGTTTGGATGGGGTGTGCATCCCGGCAAAACCAACAGGGAAACTTATATGACTGATATTGCCGCAACGCTGGCCGGTATGTTGCAGATACAAATGCCCAGTGGATGTGTGGGACAGGTAATTGGGGAGCTGGTAAAATAGCATATTCTTTTTTAATCTCTTATCCCGGAACAGGGTCATAATTTTTAAAAAAAACGAAAGCAGAATAGCATTTTCTCACTGTAAAAAAATTAGAAACTAATCAATCTCATAATTAGCAGGTAAACGCTATTACTTATTTAGCGTAATTAAAAAACCGGCTGTTGCTTTACAACCACTTTA
>JBDUCK010000079.1:0-11612 GCA_040003485.1 Ferruginibacter sp.
GGAGAGCTGGCGTTATGGCTGGCAAAGATTTGGCGAATATATGGATGATACTTTTCTGGATGGTTTTATTGAAGGCTCCTGGATGACGAAACATAACGGGAAGTATTACCTGCAGTATGGTGCACCGGGTACAGAGATGAGTGGTTATGCCGATGGCGTAGCGGTAGGTAAAGAGCCACTGGGGTCATTTGAAAATACGAGCGATCCCTTAAGCTTTAAACCGGGCGGCTTTGCAAGAGGTGCAGGGCATGGCGCTACTTTCCAGGATGTATGGAAAAATTACTGGCATATTTCCACGATTTCTATTTCTGTAAAAAATAATTTTGAACGAAGATTAGGAATATGGCCTGCCGGTTTTGATAAAGATGATGTGATGTATTGCAATACTTCTTTTGGCGATTACCCGCATTTTATTCCCTCAGAAAAATCAGAACAATACAATGCTGCAACTGGAGATGGCGGCTTTACCGGTTGGATGTTGCTGAATTATAAAAAGCCGGTTATGGTATCATCTACCCTCGGCAGTTATTATGCAAACAACGCCGTAGATGAAAGTATAAAAACATACTGGAGTGCTGCCACGGCAAATAAAGGGGAGTGGCTTCAGACAGACCTGGGGAATATAAGTACTGTAAATGCTGTCCAGCTTAACTATGCTGACCAGGATGTAGATTGGGCGGCAAAAGACAAAGAGGGCGGCATATTTATCGGCAAGTCACTGGGTGTATTTCATCAATACATTATTTATGAATCTAAAGATGGAAAAAAATGGAATGTGCTGGTAGAAAAAAGCCAGAACAGATCTGATGTGCCGCACGATTACATACAACTTGACAAACCGGTACAGACCCGTTTTTTAAAATTAGAAAACATTCACATGCCTGCAGGAAAATTTGCTATCAGTGGTTTCAGAGTGTTTGGCAGCGGCAATGGCAGCCTGCCGGCAGAAGTAAAAAACTTTGTAGTGTTGCGAACAGAAAAAGATAAACGGAGTGCCTGGCTTAAATGGATTCAGGTGAACAATGCTTATGCATACAATATTTATTTTGGCACCGCACCTGATAAGTTATACAACTGCATCATGGTGCATGATGCCAACGAATATTATTATAAAGGCATGGATAAATTAAAGGCCTATTATTATTGTATAGAGGCGATAAACGAAAATGGGGTAAGTAAAAAATCTGCTGTGCTGAAAGTAGAATGATAAATTTTTAAAAGCCTTTTACAGGCGTTCGTGAAAATAAAAATGCTGCATATTTTTTTATTTAGTTAATTTAGGCTGTTATATGAAAATTCAGAAAAACATAGGATGGTGCTTATTTATTGTTTGCATATTTAGTTTTTTTGCCTGTTTAGCCCAGCCTTTTAAGGGCGATATCAATGATTTTAAAAAAGAAGATTCACTACATTTTCCACCAAAAAATGCTATCCTGTTTATCGGCAGTTCTTCCTTCACAAAATGGACAGACATGCAGGATTATTTTCCTGCGCATGTTATTATTAACCGTGGGTTTGGCGGCTCATCGTTACCGGATGTAACCCGCTATGCAAATGACATTCTGTTTCCGTATAAGCCCAAACAGGTTATTATTTATTGTGGTGAAAATGACCTGGCAGCTTCCGACACAGTTACAGCTGAAATAGTTTTTAAAAGGTTTGTAACCTTGTTTTCCCTGGTAAGAAGTAAACTGAAAAATGTGCCGGTGGTTTATATATCAATGAAACCAAGCCCCAGCCGGCAAAATTTGATGCCTGAGATGCTGGAAGGAAACCTGCTTATAAAAAATTATTTAAGAAAGAAAAAGAAAACAGCTTTTGCAGATGTGTATTATAAAATGCTAAACGAAGATGGCACACCAATCAGGGAAATTTTTCTGGAAGACAATTTGCACATGAATAAAAAAGGTTACGCCATCTGGCAAAAAATAATAGAACCATATTTATTGAAATGATTACAAACCAAGTGTCATTTGTGAAGGGAAGTTGAATAAAGGGAATACTGTACAAATGACAGAACAGGTTCACAACGATGTTGAATAGAATTACAATTGTTGACCAAATAAAAATGATATCATGTTAAAAAAATTGCTGTTTGTATTTGTACTGTTTTTTGCCGTTAGTGCTGAAGCGCAGGATGCAAAAATGAAAACCTTCATTGATGTGTTGATGAAAAAGATGACGCTAGACGAAAAAATCGGGCAGTTAAATTTACCTGGCTCCGGCGATATTGTTACCGGCCAGGCCTCCAGTTCTGATATCGGCAAAAAAATAAAGGATGGCAGCGTAGGTGGGTTATTCAACATAAAATCTGTCGCCAAAATTAAAGCGGTGCAAAAAGTTGCTGTGGAAGAAAGCCGGTTAAAGATTCCCATGATTTTTGGTATGGATGTTATTCATGGCTACGAAACCGTTTTCCCTATACCGTTAGGTTTGTCTTGCACCTGGAACATGGAAGCCATTGAACGCAGCGCACAGATAGCAGCACAGGAAGCAAGCGCCGATGGTATAAACTGGACCTTTAGCCCCATGGTGGATATAGCCCGTGACCCACGCTGGGGGCGCATTGCAGAAGGTAACGGCGAAGATGTATACCTCGGAAGCCAGGTAGCAAAAGCCATGGTGCATGGCTACCAGGGAAACGATCTCACGAAAAATAATACTATCATGGCCTGTGTAAAACATTATGCCATGTATGGTGCCGCAGAAGCTGGGCGGGATTATAACACAACGGATATGAGCAGGGTAAGAATGTTTAATGAATACCTGCCGCCTTACAAAGCAGCAGTAGATGCGGGCGTGGGCAGTGTGATGGCGTCTTTTAATGAAGTGGATGGAATACCCGCAACCGGAAATAAATTTTTAATGACAGATGTGCTTCGGAAGATGTGGGGCTTTAATGGATTTGTCGTAACAGATTATACCGGCATAAATGAAATGATTGCTCACGGTATGGGTAACCTGCAACAGGTATCTGCTTTGGCAATGAATGCCGGTGTAGATATGGATATGGTGGGAGAAGGGTTTCTTACCACGCTTAAAAAATCGCTGCAGCAGGGTAAAGTAACTACTGCAGAAATTGATATCGCCTGTAGAAAAATACTGGAAGCAAAATATAAACTGGGCTTGTTTGCCGATCCCTATCGCTATTGTGATGAGCAGCGGGCAAAGACAGAAATATTTACTGCCGCAAACAGAAAAGAAGCCCGTGCTATCGCTGCAGAAAGTTTTGTTTTATTAAAGAACAATAATAATATTTTGCCCCTTAAAAAAGGGGGTACAATTGCTCTCGTAGGGCCCCTGGCTGATAACAAAGAAAATATGCCTGGTACCTGGAGTGTAGCTGCTGATTTTTCCAAACCGGTTTCTGTTTTAGAAGCTTTAAAAAATGCGGTTGGCGGCAATGGTAAAATAGTTTTTGCGCAGGGCGCTAATCTTGATGGAGATAGCGCATTTGAAGTCAGGGCAGGTATGTTTGGAAAAGCATTTAAGCGTGACAACAGGCCTGCACAGCAGATTATTGATGAAGCCGTTGCTCTTGCAGCAACCAGCGATGTGATCGTTGCAGCTTTAGGTGAATCTGCAGAGATGACTGGGGAGAGCAGCAGCAGAAGCAACATTGAAATTCCACAGGTGCAGAAAGATCTTTTAATGGCATTAATGAAAACTGGTAAGCCGGTAGTGCTGGTTTTATTTACCGGCCGCCCGCTGGCACTTAAATGGGAAAATGAAAATGTGCCAGCCATTTTAAATGTATGGTTTGGCGGCAGCGAAGCCGGTAGTGCAATTGCTGATGTTTTATTTGGCGAGGTAAATCCTTCAGGAAAACTTACCACGACTTTTCCGCAGAATGTAGGGCAAGTGCCTTTATATTATAACCATAAAAATACCGGCCGTCCGTTGGGCGAAGGAAAATGGTTCGAAAAGTTCCGTAGCAATTACCTTGATGTAAGTAATGAGCCGGTGTACCCGTTTGGTTATGGATTGAGCTATTCAACTTTTTCTTATGGCGATATTAAATTGAGCAGTACAACTTTAAAAGGAAACCAGCCGCTTACAGCAAGCATTACGGTAACCAACAGCGGCAAGGTTGATGGTAAAGAAGTTGTTCAACTTTATACCCGTGATATGATAGGCAGCATAACCAGGCCGGTAAAGGAATTGAAGGGGTTTAAAAAAATAGAACTTAAGGCAGGTGAAACAAAAACGGTAAGCTTTACTGTTTCTGCAAACGATCTTAAATTTTATAATTCTGATTTAAAATTTGTGGCAGAGCCTGGAGATTTTAAAATATTTATTGGCGGCAACAGCCGGGATGTAAAGGAAGCAGATTTTAAATTATTGTAAAAAAATGAGGGTATGCAAAAATATTTAGTGCTGGTATTTTTATTGTCGGGAATAATTTTAAATGCAGGCGCACAGGATTTTTCTCTTTACCAGAAAAATATTTTTGTTAAAGGAAAAGACAGTATGCCCTAGCGCCTGCTGCTGCCTGAGCATTTTGATGCTTCAAAAAAATATCCACTTATTTTATTTTTACACGGCAGGGGAGAATGCGGTACCGATAATGAAAAACAACTGGTGCATGGGGGAGATTTATTTTTAAACCCGGCCTGCGTACAAAATACCCAGCTATTATTGTAGCGCCACAATGCGCTGAAAGCAGCTACTGGAGCAATGTTGATATTCAGCAGCAGGATAATGGTACCCGGACTTTTCATTTTTTTGCAGGTGGGAAGCCAACAATTGCAATGGCTTTGGCAGATGCATTGCTGAAAGAATGACTGGTTAAATATAAGGTGAACAGCAGGCAGGTTTATGTGATGGGATTATCTATGGGCGGCATGGGTACTTATGAAATTGTACGACGGAATCCGAATTTATTTGCCGCTGCAGTTCCCATCTGTGGTGGCGCAGACCCAGTAACGGCCAGGCAAATAAAAAAAACAAACTGGTGGATATTTCATGGGGCAAAAGACGATGTCGTGCCTCCGCTTTTTTCCAGGCAAATGGCAGCAGCTCTAAAAAAACAAAAAGCAAAAGTAAAATTTACTTTATATACCCGAAGCAAATCACAATAGCTGGGATGCTGCTTTTGCAGAGCCGGATCTATTGCCCTGGCTTTTTGCCACAACATAAATAACAGCCCTTTATTTACGGAACCATTGCTTTTAAAAATTCTTCTTTTTTTCGCCGGGCTACATCAAGCGTAGATCCATTTTTCATAACTACCTGTCCACCCTGGCCTTTAATATATTTTTCAATGCAGTTAATATTAATAATGTAGGAGTGATGTATTCTTACAAACACAGCAGCAGGCAACAGTTCTTCAAAATCTTTCAGCGTTTTTGCCACTGTTATTTTTTTATTATTGGCTAAATAAAAATTGGTGTAGTTACTCAAAGCTTCCAGGTATATGATGTCCCCGGTTTCTACAAACTGAAGCCCATCCATACTTGGGATAGCAATGCGGTGGCGGATATTTTCTTTATGCATCAGGTTCTGCAGAAGCAGCTCCAGCCGGTCATTTCCGGTAGCCAGTTTTCTTTTCTGTACGGCTTTATTTACAGCGGCCTTCAGGTCTTCTATTTCCACTGGCTTTACGAGGTAATCCAGCGCACTGAATTTTATTGCTTTGATGGCATAGGTATCGTAAGCGGTAATAAATATTAATTCAAAATTGCGGTTATGCAACTGCTGCAACATGGTAAAGCCATTCATACGGCTCATTTCTACATCCAGGAAAACAATGTCTGGTTTTTTTTCTTCAATATTTTTAATACCCTCTTCGCCATTTTCACATTCTGCTATAATGGTTACTTCTTTACAATGGTTTTTAAGTTTTTGGCGAAGTGCATTGCGGCTGCTGCTTTCATCGTCTATCATAATTGCTGTAAGCATTGGCGATTTATTTTACTGATTAATTAATTCCACTTCTACTTTTGTGCCTGCCGGCTGTTGCTGTTCATTATAAAGGTCTGTGATCTTTACAGAGCCATTATTGGTTTGATTAAAAAGATTAATACGGTCTGTTGTTATCTGCATTCCCATAGATTGATGAGCCGGCTTGTTTAATTGCTTGTAAGTTTCTGCTTTTGCCCTGCCAACACCGTTATCTAAAATGACATAATGAATATAATTTTGGGTGGCAGAAATTGTAATAGTCAATTTTCTGTCTTCGGTCGTTTTATTTAATAAGCCGTGATGGATAGCATTTTCCACAAACGGCTGAAGGATCAATGGCGGTACTTTATAATCTCCATATAATATCTCATCTGCTATGTTTAATGTAAACGAAATTTTTTTATCCCAGCGCAACTCTTCCAGCTCCAGGTAAACTTTCAGTGTCTCCAGGTCCTTCCAGCAGGGTACAGTATTGCTTTTGGATGTTTCTAAAATAGACCGGATCAATTTAGCAAATTTGGATAAATAAACGGTGGCTTTTTCTTTTTCATCATTTTGAATGAGGTTGTCAATTGAATTCAGGCAGTTGAAAATAAAATGAGGATTCATCTGGCTTCGCAGGGCTTCCAGTTTTGCTTCAGAAAGTTTTTCATTAATACCCAACATCTCTATTTTTGCTCTCTGCAATGATTGTTCCGATTCAATGGACCTCATTTTATTTGCCACCAGGGTAGCAATGGTGGTTAATACCTGGATGTGCTGCTGCGTGTAAAATTGCTTTTGCTGGTGTTCACTATCAATGACGCCGATAAGTTCATCATTGTAAATAATAGGTACAGTTATCTCACTGAGTCTTTCCATTTCGTCTACCCGATAGCGTGAATCTTTGGAAGTATCAGGTATCAAGACCAGCTCTTTTGTCTGCATTACATAACCCACCACACCCTGGCCAGGGCTGGCATCAAAATACCGGTTTTCAATTTCTTCAATAGAACCTTTGGGGCCATAGCCAGCCCGCTGAATCATTTTTGTCCGGTCGCTGTTCCATAAATAAATCATACAATCCTCAAAACCCAGCCTGCCGATCAGATTTTTTGCTACGTCCCATAAAACATCATCCACCGTATTTTTATCAATTAAAGAAGAAGAAAAATAATTTACTATCTGCTCCAGTTCAAGCTTATTTTTATACTGCTCTGCATTCAGTTGTTGTACCTTACTTTTTTCTGCTTCTACAGCCCTTACACTTTTTACCCGCCACTTTATAAATTGGTATGCTGTTAAAATAATACAAAGCACCAACAATAAAATAAACCAGCCTGTTTTCCAAAAAGGTGGTTTAATAATTATTTTAAATGAAGTGATTGATTTTGTGCTGTTTCCAGCCCCGGCTTTTACAGAAAAAATATACTCACCTGGCTGCAGATTGGTATAGCTTGCAAATTTTTTTGTGCCTGCATTTACCCAATCTTTGTCTACATCCTGCAGGCGGTAATAATAATCGGTTTGCTGGAGGTTTGAGAAATTGAGTACAGCAAACTCTATATTTAAAAAATTTTGTTTGTAGGAAAGATGTATGGGTCTATTGGCTTCCAGTAGAGAATCAATGGATAAGGGATCATCAAATATTTTAAACCCGGTGATCTCTACTTTAGCCTCAACATCATTGACGGTTATATTATTTTGAGGTGCAAAACAAATCATTTCGGCCGCAGTAGCAGTCAGCCATCTTCCATCCTGCAGCGGATAAAATGCAGTTTTAAATTCTGCATTAACTGTACCCGGCTCAATATTAAGACGGATAAATTTTTTATCCTCAGGTCTAAATTTATACAGGTCATAATCTGTAGTAAACCATATGTACCCTTCGGCATCTTTTTTTACGCCGTGAATTGTATTTGCAGGCAAGCCATCTTTAGTGGTAAGATGGCCGAAAGTTTTGTTGTTTGGATTAAAAAAATTCAGTCCTCCATAAACAGTTCCAATCAATATTGTACTGTCGTTGTATTCTTCAATACTGCCGGTGCTGTTGTCTGCGGAAATAGAGCCAGGTTTTTTATCTGCCCGGTAAACCGCAGAGAACATCCGCTTTCCCGGATCAAATTGCTTGAACCCGGTTTCCGTACTTACCCAACAACGTTGTTTACTGTCAAAAAAAATATTCCATACGGGACTATAGGATTGTGCGATTCCTTTAACGATGTCGTTGTAAGCAAAAAATTTATTTTGTTGCTTATCCCATTCCGCAATCTTACCATCATGTAGGCCCATCCATATATTTCCTCTTTTATCTTTTGCCATACACCAAATTGTATAATCATTTAACTCTGGTGGATGAATGGTTTGAATAGCACCGCTTATTGGATTGTAAATATGAATATAGCCATGCTGGCACCCAGCCCAAATAGTTCCATCATCATTTTGTATAAAGCTCCAGATCAGATTATATTCAAACGGCGAAGAGAAGGAAATATTTTTTTTAAAATTCCAGGCATTATCATAAACAGTAATGCCTCCTCCCCAGGTGCCTGCTAAAATATCGCCGTTAGTAGCCTGGATAAAATTCATGACCTCATTTTTTGGAATGGACGAGGGATTATTTTCTTCATGATGAATAGACTGGAAATACCGCCGGTATGGATTAAATATATTAATGCCCTTATCTGTGCCCAGCCAGATATTTTCTTCTTTATCCTGGTAAATGCAATTTATAGTGTAATTATAATGAAGGCCCTGTTGATTTTTTTCCTGGTTGAGGGTGCTGGAAAAAGAATCTTTTTGCCGGTTGTATTGCAACAAGCCTGCGTTCTCTGTGCCAGCCCATACGGTTTGATGATTGTCTTCAAAAAAACATTTCACATTTAATATTACATCCTGGTTTAGGCCTGGTTTTTTTGATTTGATAATTTCCGATAAATAATACGCTGATAATTTATTTGAGTGTGTATTGAATTTATAAAAACGCTGTTGGCTGGTACTTATCCAAATGTTACCCTCACTATCTTTCATAATACCTGCAAGATTGTTTTTATCCATTACCTGCAGAAGGGGGTTGTGAACCGGATTGTAATTATGAGTAAAAATTTTTCCTGCTTTTTTTGAAAACAAAAACAACCCCTGCCAACTTACCAGCCATGTTTCTTCATTTTTTACATCAGTAAAAAATATATTGCTGCTCCCTGGGGTGGGAAAAGGTGCTGTTAAAAAATACGGGGTCATTTTTCTTTCAGCGGCGTGGTATTCAAAAAAACCCGGCTCTCCTAAAGCCCAGGAGACACCGGCAGAATCCAGGTAATAGGTGAATTTAAAATTACTATCCTGTAGTATCTTTTTTGGATTATTTAATAAAGTAAAGGTATTTTTTTGCAGGTCTAATTTTTCAATATTATAAGTGTTGGTTATCCAGAGACAATTTCTTTTTCTATCTGAAGATAAACCGGCGATCCTGGTATCTATTATTCCTGTTCCGTTATTCAGTTCATATGCATAGTTTATAAAACGGGTGCCATCGTAACGTTGCAGCCCACTGGGCGTCAGTATCCATATAAAGCCTTTGCCATCCTGTGTTATACCATTTACCTGGGTGTGCAGCAAGCCATCAGCCTGGTTAACATGACGGAAAGTATAATTATTAACCTGCTGCGCCTTTGTGTTTTTTACCATAAAAAAAATAAGCACAAATAATATGGTAAGGCGGTTATTACGCATGTATTAAAGTTACCGGTTGTTTATTAATTTAGGGTTAGTGTGTTATAGTAACAGCTATTTTATCTTTTTCTAAAACCAGTTTAAGCCCATGTTTTTAAATGATAATTATTTATTCTGCCAGGTGCGTACAGAAACTGAATCTGCAATTGAAAAACTCATCAGATCTTCTCCTATAACAAACGGCCCGGGATAATTTGCCTTTGTTCTTTTTAGTAACTCCTGTTCATTGTGTCCATAAAGTTTTATAATATGCGAATACGCAGCCAGCTTTGGTTTTACTTCCCTGAAAATTTTTGCTGCCTGCTCTACAGTTGTATGATGAGCGAATATCGGATATTTAGGATCTGACTTACTTAAGGTATCCGGTGCTACGGCTACTTCATGTATCAGCAAATCAGTTCCTTTTGCAAACCTGATCAGATTTTCTGAATATCGTGTATCTCCGGATAATACAACGGAATGCCCATTGTATTCTATACGGTATCCAAAAGCAGGGATGTCAGGATGATGATCTACTTTAAATGCGATTACCTTAACAGCATTTCTTTCATAAATAACTCCTTCCTGTATTTCTTTAACCAACATTTTACTGCCTTCTTTAAACCTTCTATCATCTGCTGCTCTTATTTTAATATCAAAAGCATATGCCTTTTGCAAATATTTAATCATCTCACCGGTACCAACAGGGCCGAATACATTCAATGGAGTTACCCGTTCGGATATAAGCCATCCGGTAAGCCATAAGTCAGGTAAACCAACAATATGATCTGAATGCAGGTGCGTAAGAAACAGTGCATTTATTTTGTCATAAGAAACATTTACCTGGCGCAGCCTCTGCAAACAGCCACGCCCTGCATCAAAGAGTAAGACTTCATCACCTGCCTGAACAAGAATACTGGGCCCAAATCTTTCCATAATTGGCAGAGGGGTACCTGTACCAAGTAAAGTAACTTTTATACCAGTAGCATTAAAGGGAATGCTATCTTGCCTTACATTGATTTGCCCAAAGGATACAAGAACGAACAATGAAATGATAATAACTAAAGAGAGTCGTATCATTATTTTTTTTAGATAATTGTTATAAGATTTGTGCAAACAATGGGTCTCATGCTGAGTGTAAAGTATTATTATCAGCGGGGGCAATATCTTTTTCATAACCTAATTGTTTTTAAGTGAGTAAATAAATCTTAGAAGTTATTATACCCTTATTGTTTTACGAGTTTTAAACTAACCGTTTTTGCGCTGCCCACCAATTGTACCAGGTACATGCCCGCAGGTAAAAAACTTGTATTAATTTCTTTTACTGCATTGGTAATATTTTGCTGTAACATTACTTTACCGGTGAGGTCAATTATTTTTACAACGCTGTACTCATTTATTCCTTTAAGTAAAGTAAAATTATGTGCCGGGTTTGGCAACATAGAAACTACCTGGATGTCGTCCCAATTTACTTTAAGTACCGTGCTGTATTTAAAGCTGCCATCTTTATCAATTATTTTTAAGCGGTAAAAATTAGCACCGCCAAAAGGAGAAATATCGTTTGCGGTGTACGTTTTTTGTACTGCTGTATTTGCCGCAGTTAAACTTAATATGCTGGAAAAAATTCTTCCATCACTGCTTTTTTCAATTTCGTAACGGGACAGGTTTTGTTCATTTTCTGTAACCCATGATACACAAACACCGCCATTGCATTTGCCGGCGGTAAAGCGTATAAGGCTTACGGGCAAAGGATTTAAGGGTGAGGCAGAAGCTAAGGTAAACGGGCTGAAATTAGTTACAGCACCGGCTGATGTGATAGTGCCTGCTGCATTTGTACCGGTAACCAAACTATTGCCCTCATCTTTCCACAAGCTGCCATTCCATCTTGCCACCCTAAGATCTGCTAAGTTACTTATCGGGCCGCTGCGGCTTGCATCCCAGCTTAAAGTTACAGATACACTCGAGCTGCCAACAGTTCTATCCAGTGTCCAGAATTCTGAAGAAGATAAATGATCCAACGT
>JBDUCK010000002.1:0-35381 GCA_040003485.1 Ferruginibacter sp.
TTTAATATAGCCTTGCTTATAAAGTAAAAAGCGGCAAATAAAAGTTTTAATTATTCTTAAGGCCCGGAACGTTTTAGTTCCCTTCATTACAACCTGTTTGTATATGGATGAAATAATTCTTGTGGGTGATGATAGCATCATAAGAACCGGGTGGAAAATTTTACTCGGTAACAATTTTATTACATACAGTTTTAATGAAGCGGCAAATGGGGAACAATTTGTAAAGTAGATGTAAAGCACAGATTATGCGGTGATTATCGGACATACATATTTCCGGGAGCGATACTTTTGCCTAAACTTTCCGTACCATAAATCTGCCTATGAAAAATTAATAAAAGGATCAAATCTTTTTCCGCTGATATATACCCACCCTTTGCAATTATGCAACCCTGCTGTTATTGTTCTGCTTCCAATTCCGTTGATCTTTATCTGTATTAGGCTGATACTATTGCCTGTAAATAAATATCTTGCAGATAGTATTAATTTTGCGTGACAATAATATTGATAACCTGTCTGCAACGGATTAGAAATTTTATTGGTACTTTATATTTTTATAAACAGCATGCTACAATTAATGAAAAATAAAATAACTATTAACAGGGTACGCATTGCGTTTATAGCCACTTTTATTTTTGCAGGAGTTTTTTTGATGGTGACCTACATTAGTATGAACAAAGCAGAAAGTGAAAGCCGTAATGTGCAATCGGCTTTAGATGTTCTGCTGAGGTTGGAAAATATTCTGGTAGATATACAGGCTATAGAAACCGGTCAGCGTGGATTCACCATCTCCGGGGATGAAAAATTTTTAGAAACATATACCGAGGGACTAAACCGCATTAGAAGAGATACTACTATTTTAGCGCAATTGCAGCTAACCGATTCTACAAAATTTGAAGAACGCACGAAATTGCTTACCCTTTTAAATAAAAAGATTGCCTATTCAAAATTCGTAGTAGATACCAGGCGGATCTATGGCTACGACTCTGCTGCAATACGCTTACAGGCTACACCGGGAAAATCTATAATGGATGATATTATGGCAACAATCAGTGCTATTGAAACTAAGGACAAAGTACTTTTACAGCAATCAAACGTAGAAAGGGAAAAATATGCCAGACGCACAACCTGGCAATTCTTTGTACTGGCGCTTTTATTTTTCGTAGCGCTTTATTACAGCTTTAGAACTATTTTAAGAGACTTCAGGCAACTGGAAAAAAATGAAAAAACTTTAAAATTCAATTCCTCCCTTATTCAGAATATATCAGACCCCATTATAACTACCGATTCGGCAAATAACATTACTAACTGGAACGTATATGCGGAAAAACTATATGGATTTAAAGAAGCAGAAGTAATAGGTAAAGAAATTGATTCTTTGCTTAAGATCAGGGAGGATAAATCTACAGGTATAGAGATGGTGCCAGGTGCTGACAATAAAGATTATTGGAAAGCAGAAGCCATACATCATCATAAAAACGGCCAGGCTATTAATGTTGAAGTGAGCACTTCGTCTATGAAAGGGCCAGCGGGGGAAAACCAGGGTACGGTAGGTGTTATAAGGGATATTACTTCGAGAAAAAATATGGAGAACCAGTTGCAAAGACTTAGCGCAAATCTTCAGCAGCAGGTAAATGCCAAAGCTGCCGAACTGAATTATATTTTTGAAAGAATTGCAGATGCCTTTATTGCCCTGGACAATCAATGGAATTATACGTATTTAAATAAAAAAGCAGCGGAATTACATGGTAAAGTTCCCGAAGATCTTGTAGGAAAAAATATTTGGGAAGAATTTCCGGACGTAGTAGATGAACCCTTTTATGCAGCTTTACAGATGGCGCGGCAAACCCAGCAACCACAGCGGTTACAGCTGTATTATTCTACCACAGATAAATGGTTTGAAGATCTGATTTACCCATCGGTAGATGGTATGTCAGTATATTATCACGATATTACCATTAGGAAAAAGGCAGAGCTGGCGCTGGAAGAAGTTCATGAAAAACTAAGTTATCATATTAAGAATACCCCAATGGGTGTTATAGAGTTTGATAGTAATATGAAAATATTGCAATGGAGTAAACTGGCAGAACAGATTTTTGGCTGGCAGGAAAATGAAGTGCTTGATGGTAAACTGCTAACAGATGAATTAATATATGAAGAAGATAAAAAAGCAGTCTGGCAGAAAATAAAATCACTCTCCAGTAACGGAGTTAATAACAATGTAATACATAGCCGTAATAAAACTAAAAGTGGAAGTATAATATACTGCGAATGGTATAATTCTGTATTAAGAGATCATAACGGCCAAACGATCGGTGTAATGTCTCTGGTACAGGATGTAACAAAAAGGAAACACATAGAACAGGATTTACAGGAGGCAGAAGCTAAGTTTAGAAACCTGGTTGAGGAATCTATGGTTGGAGTCTACATCATTCAGGATGAAAAATTTGTTTATGTAAACCCAAGGTTTGCGCAGATATTCGGCTATGGCCCTGATGAAATAGGAGAAAATTTCTCTCCTGAAAAAATTATACATATTGATGATCAACAAAGAGTTCTCACCAACGTAAGGTTACGCTTAGACGGCAAATACAAAAGCATGAATTATGAGTTTAAAGGGCTGAGCAGATCAGGGGAATTAATTTATGTAGAAGTGTTTGGCAGCTTTACTTTATACCGGGGTAAACCGGCGATAATCGGCACTCTTATTAATGTTACCGAAAGAAAAAAGTCAATAGAATTATTAGAATCATCAGCCCAAGCGCTGAAAAAATCCAATGAAAGATTTTCCTTGGTTGCAAAAGCCACCAATGAAGCGGTTTGGGACTGGGATATGATGACAGATAAAATATGGGGTAACGAAAGTTTCTGTAAACTTTTTGAATTAGTCGAGGGCGAAGATTTTAATTTTAAAAAATTTACAGAACGTATTCATCCTACGGATAAAGATATTTTGCTTGGTAATTTTAAAAACGCTCTTCGTAAAAAAGAAACATTCGTAACAGAAGAGTTCAGATTTATGGCTAGGGACAATATTACTTTTCACACGTTGTATGACAGGGCTTATATTCTTTATAATGAAAATAAATCAGCTTACAGAATGTTGGGCGCTATGCAGGATGTAACTGAAAAAAAGGAGTACGAAAAGAAAATAATGTTGGAAAAAGATTTATCAGATTCTATAATAAACAGCCTTCCCGGAATTTTTTACCTCTTTAACAAAGAAGGGCAATATTACCGGTGGAACAAAAATTTTGAAAAAGTAACGGGCTATAGCACTAATGAAATAAAAAAACTGCATCCTCTTCAATTGTTTAACAACCAACAAAAAGCTTTGGTAGAAGCAAAAATCGCTAATGTATTTGCTATTGGTGAAGATACAGTAGAAGCTGATTTTGTGGCAAAAGATAGCCATGAAACAGCTTATTATTTTACAGGCATGGTAATTAATTATGAGGGTGAAAGCTGCCTGATGGGGGTAGGTATTGATATTTCTGAGAGGGTAAAATCACAGCAAAAACTTATCGAAAGCGAAGTGAAATTCAGAACACTTATAGAGCAGGCTTCTGATGGTATTTTCATCAGCGACCTGGAAGGTAACCTCCAGGATGTAAATACCAGCGCTGCAACTTTATCGGGTTACACTAAGGAAGAATTATTAGGGATGAACCTAAAAGAGGTTATCAGTGAGGAAGACGGAAAAGCAAATCCTATGCGTATAGAAGAACTTAAAAATGGCCACACAATAATAAATGAACGTATCATTACACAAAAAAATGGTACTCATTTAAACATTGAAACAAGCTCTAAACTCCTTGCTGATGGAAGATTCCAGGGAATTGTGAGGGATATTACCGCCCGTAAAAAAGTAGAAGAGGCTTTACGGTTATCAGAAAATAAATACCGCCTGTTGTTTAATCAAAACCCCATGCCCATGTGGATGATATCCATTCCGGAACGTAATTTTTTAGATGTAAATCCTGCGGCAATATTTCATTACGGTTATAGCAGGGACGAATTTTTAAACATGAACGTGAGGGACCTGCGCCCTATAGAAGATGTAAAAAAACTGGAAGAAGCTGTTGCAACCTTTTCTACGGGTATAAATAATGCCGGCATCTGGCAACACCGCAAAAAAGATGGCAACCTTATCCAGGTAAATATTATTACCCATGATATTATTTATGAAGGCAAAGATGCTGAACTCGTACTGGCAAATGATCTGACAGAAAAAGTAAAAGCGGAAGAAAATTTAAAAAGATCTCATGAAGAATTGCGGCAGCTTGCAACCTACCTGGAAAATATCAGAGAAAGCGAAAGAACCCACATGGCCAGGGAAATTCATGACGAACTTGGCCAGCAGCTTACTGGTCTTAAAATGGATATATCATGGCTGAACCGTAAAATACAATCAACCGATGAAGAAGTGCGTAACAAAATAAAAGATACCATCCAGTTGATTGATAAGACAGTAATAACCGTTCGGCGGATAGCCACCCAGCTCCGCCCCAGTATTTTAGATGATCTTGGCCTCGTGGCCGCTATGGAATGGCAAAGTGAAGAATTTCAAAAAAGAGCCGAAATAGTAACGACGTTCAAAAGCAACGTGTCTAATGCATTTATTAAACCCGAAATGGCTACGGGTGTATTCAGGATATACCAGGAAAGCCTCACGAACGTTTTACGCCATGCAGAAGCAAAAAAAGTAAGTTCATCTTTAACCATTAATAAGGATACCTTAGAACTGGTAATTACTGATAACGGTAAAGGGTTTAATCTAAAAGATATTGAACATAAAAAAACACTTGGTTTATTAGGCATGAAAGAAAGGACATTATTAATGGGCGGAAATTATGAGATATCCGGTAAGCCCGGTATAGGAACTTCGGTAAGAATTATTGTACCTTTAAAACAACCTTTAACGTAACTAATAGTATTTAAATGCGAATACTGATTGCTGACGATCACACAATTGTTAGAAGAGGGCTAAGGCAGATATTGCTGGAAGGCTTTCCCACTGCTGCTATTGAAGAAGTAGCCGATGCTGAGGCAATGGTGAAAAAAATAGTGCAGTCAGAGTGGGATGTTGTTATCAGTGACCTTAGTATGCCTGGGCGCAGTGGACTGGAAGCATTGCAGCAGATAAAACAATTACAGCCTAAACTGCCGGTGTTGATCTTAAGCATACACCCAGAAGAGCAATATGCCATACGGGTATTAAAAGCTGGCGCCTCAGGTTATTTAAGTAAAGATATGGCCCCCGATGAACTGGTTAATGCCGTACAAAGAGTAATGCTTGGTAAGAAATATATCACCGCTTCCATCGCTGAAAAATTAGCATCTGTATTAGACCAGGATGCTGATAAACCACCTCATGAATATTTATCGGACAGAGAATTCAGTGTGCTGAAACTTTTGGCTGCAGGCAAATCCGTATCAGAAATTGCAGAATCACTTTTTTTAAGTGTAACCACGGTAAGCACTTACCGGGCACGTATAATGAGTAAAATGAACATGAAAAATAATGCAGATCTCACCTTGTATGCTATTGAAAATAAGCTACTGTAATAAGCCCCATAGAGAGTAGTAAATCTACTACAGTTATCTAACATACATGCTTACAAGCCAATCCTAATCATACAATTAGCTTTGGATATATGGTTATAACTCGTAACTCTAAGAAAAAAAATAATCTTAAAGTTTTAATTGTAGACGATGCATTGCTGGTAGTAGAAAGGCTGGCAGAAACAATCAGCGAATTGGAATGTGTAAGCCAGGTGGCGGTAGCTACAGGCTACGATGAAGCTATAGGTTTAATTATTTCTGGTAAACCAGATATTGTTTTACTGGATATACATTTACCGGAAAAAAGCGGAATTGAAATATTAAAGTTTGTAAAGAAAAGCCATCCGGGGGTAATAACTGTAATGCTTACTAACCAGTCTAGCTATAATTATAAAATTTTATGCGAACAACTGGGGTCAGATCACTTCGTTGATAAATCGAGTGAATTTGAAAACATACCTGAGATTATTGAATCCTACAGCAGCATCAGAAAGCAAAAACTCTGAAGTACTGCCGGTAAATAAAAAATTAATTCCTGGAAAAACCTGATGTATTGTCAATTTTATGAAATTATGTAAACCGGCCCGGAATTTATTCCGGGTTTTTGTTAATGATATATTCTTTCAATAACAGGTTTAAATTTTTCCATAATTACTTTTCTTTTTAGTTTAAGAGTGGGCGTTAGTTCGCCTGTTTCTATGGTCCATTCCTCAGGGATCAGTTCAAATTTCTTTATCTGTTCCACATGGTTAAAGAAAGTATTAAAAGATTCTATCAGTTCTTTATAGAGCGCCAGCACTTTTGGGTTGTGCAGTGCATCTTCAGTAGTTGTAAAAGGTATTTCTTTATGGCGCATCCATTCTTTAAGATTGGGCATAGAGGGTACAATTAATGCTCCTACAAATTTCTGTTCTGCCCCCACAATCATCATTTGCTCTACAAAGGGCGATTCTTTCATTTTATTTTCTATGGGTTGTGGTGCCACATATTTACCGCCACTGGTTTTAAATAATTCCTTTTTCCGGTCAGTGATTTTTAAAAATTTATCGTCTTCAAAAACACCAATATCTCCGGTGTGCAACCATCCGTCTATTACTGTTTCTGCCGTCAGGTCCGGACGTTTATAATATCCCATCATTACACTGGGGCCTTTTACACATATTTCTCCATCGGCCTCCAGCCTTACTTCCTGCCCCTGCAGTACCGGGCCTACAGTGCCAAATTTCATTCCGCCTTTATAGCGGCAGTTTACACTTATTACAGGGCTGTTTTCTGTAGGGCCGTAACCTTCGTAAATAGGAATTCCTGCAGCATTAAAAATGCGTAATAATCTTACCTGGCAGGCGGCTCCACCTGTAATAATATATTCCACATTATTACCCAATGCTTCTCTCCATTTAGTAAAGATCAGTTTATTGGCAAGCGACAACTGCAGGTTATAAGCAGGTCCGCCGCTTTTTAAATTATCATATTTATCACCCAGTGCCACTGCCCAATAAAATAGTTTCTTTTTTATGCCGCTGAGTTCTGCTCCCTTTGCCATAATTCTTTCGTACACTTTTTCCAGCAGGCGGGGCACCGTACAAAATACATTTGGTTTTATTTCTTTTAAATCATCCCCGATACTCTCAAGGCTTTGTGCAAAATAAATACCTATACCGCTATAAATAAAAATGTACGAGGCAAGCCTTTCAAAAATATGATTAAGAGGTAAGAAGCTAAGTGATCTTGCTTTGGGCGCATCATTAAAAGGAAAACTTTTTTTGCCGTTTATTACATTGCTTACAATGTTTCTATGGCTAAGCATCACGCCTTTTGGCGTTCCGGTAGTGCCCGAGGTATAAATGATGGTGGCACAGTGCTCAGCGAGGATATTATCTTTTATTTCTTCCATATTGGATAAATCTCCCGGGAGTACAGAAGCATAAATATTTTTCCAATATTCAGCACCCTCCGTTTTATCAAAGCTATACACCGATATCAAAGAAGGAACCCGGCTGCGGATGCTATTTACTTTTTCTAAAATTTCGTGGCCGCTTACAAAAGCAAATTTTATAGTTGCATCATTGAAAATAAATTCAAGCTCATTAATATTTGTGGTAGGATAAATTGGGCATAGGGCTGCGCCAATCTGCTGGCAGGCCATATCCAGTATCAACCATTCTGGCCTGTTCCGGCTTATTAAGGCAATTTTGTCCTGTCCTTCTACCGTCATGTCGTTTCCGCTGATACCCATCTTTAGCAGGCCGGCGCTGAGTTTATTTACCAGCTCTGCTACAGCTTCAGTGCTGATGGGTTGCCATTCGCCATCTACTTTTGCACAAAACATATCCGCCTTGGGAAATACTGATAACTGGTAATCTAAAAAATCAAATATCCGGGACTGTTCATTCATAAGCAATCATTCAAAAAAAGTATAAAAATTTTGGTAATCGGCTATAAAACAATGTGAATCATTCTTGCCCGCCCGGATGAATCCGTTCGGACGGGCGTCGCACTCTTGTGCGGCATACCATCAGGCAACTTTACCGGCATAGTACGAGTTTCTGTTTTATCAGCATCAGCTTTTATTTTTCAGCTTCTCATATTCTTTTTCTACCAGGTCGGTTTTGGCGCCACCATAAGCATTCAGGTATTGAAATAAAAGACCAATGCCCCAGCCAAGCATAGGCCAGATAGGCCATGGCAAGCCCCTGTTGTAACCATGCGTCCCTGAAGTGAACCACCATATTAACCAAAAAAAAGCATTTAAAATAAAATAAGAGGCAAGGCTGCGTTGAAAATCTGCCCTTTTTTTAGCAAGCTTCCATAATTGTTCATCCCGTTGCTCTTCCATAAGAAATTGTTTTAGTAATCCCTAAGGTATATAAAAAAAGCCATCCGTCTAAGACGGATGGCCAAATTATTAAAATCAAAATAAATTATTTTTTAGTGGCCGCAATGGCAAGTTTAATATTTACGTCTTTGCTTATGAACCAATCCTGCGGATTGTTTGGGCCTTTGTAATTCATGCCCCATTGTGTTCTGTCAATTTTAAAATCTGCAAAGGCAGTTGCGGTGTTTTTATCTACAGAAATTTTAGCCGGGAAAGAAATATTTTTTGTGCTGTCTTTTAAAGTAAGGTTTCCTTTAATGGTGTGTGTAGCATCTTTCATTATTATATCCTTATTTGTGCTATCTGCTACAAAAGATTCTACTGAAGTTATTTCAAATTTTGCCGTAGGGTATTTTGCTACATCAAAAAAATCAGGGCTTTTCAAATGGCCTTCCAGTTTGCCTTTATTTTCTACATCAGCAGCCAGGTCCAGGTTGGTTAGCGAAGCAATATCAAGAGTAAAATTACCACCAGTTAGGGCATTATCTTTTATTAGTAAAGAACCATCTTTTAGTTTAAAAGTTCCGGTGTGCTGGCCGGTAGGTTTGCTGCCTATCCAGGTAACCAAAGAGGTAGAGTCTAAAGGGTAAGTCTCGCCCTCTGCATTTACTACAGTTTGCTTTTCAGAAGTTTGGGCACTGTCTGCTTTTGGGCTGTTATTACATGCTGTCAAGAAAGCTGCGGCGCTGGCTAAAAGAAATATTTTTTTCATTCTTATTGTTTTATTTCTGCGAAGGCATAAAACAATGTTTAAACATCAAATTTTTTATTGATAATGCTGCCCTTTGGGGATTTTAAAAATCCGGCCTCTCTGGAAATCAATAAATTCTTTATTTTCTGTGTTGTGTATGCTTACCCAGTTTTGGTAAGCAGATAAGTTTTCTACAGGGCCAAAAAGCCATTGGTTATATGCATCAAAGATTCCTTCTCTTAAAAGCTGTTGCTGGTATTCAAAAAGTTTAAAGGGATATTTATTAGCCGAATTGTTGTACCACTCTAAAATAAAGCGGGTTCTTATCATGCTAAGCGATTCGGTATTTATGCCTGACGAAGCCACCGGCGTTTGTTTATTAATAGCCTGCAGGTAAGCTTTTACAAATAAATTTTTGTCTTTATTACTTTGCTCCAGGTCTGCCTCGGTAAAAAGTTTTTTATAACCGTCCAGCAAAAGCTGTTTTATTTCGGGGGCCTTATTGCTTAGAGGCTCCATATTAATAAATATTTCCCCGTATAAAATACTCCATATTTTATCTGCAGAAAAAAAATAAAATTTAGCAGCATTATAATAATTTTTGCTGTACGAAGGATCAGTTTCTATTCCTTTTTCCCATTGCTTTATGGCATCAGGATCTTTTTGCGCCAATAACAGTTCTCCTAATTCGTTGTACAGCGGCCCGCTGTCAGGGAATTTTTTTATTCCTTTTTTGTACATTTTCTCACAATCCTTTGGCAGATCCAGTTGGTTATAAATATTTCCGGCAATCTGGAAACACTGGTCATCTGCATCTTCCCGGTCCAGCAGCGGCTTGATAATTTCCAACGCTTTTGCATTATCTTTTTGAAAATAATAACTCATTGCCAGGTCTTTTGCTATACCAATATTTTGAGGATCAAGCTGGGCACTTCTATTTAATACAAGTATAGCATTTGCATAATCGCCCTGCCGCATAAAGGTTTTGGCGGTCTCATGTAATTCAGCCGCATTCGGTGTTTGCGCCTTGCAAATATGAATACTTAGGCAAAATAAAAAGGGGAGGAATATTTTTTTCATTGTTGTAAAGATAAAAAAAGCGGCGTGTAAAAATGCGGCTTTATATTTTAAGATTATTTAACAAAGAAAATTTGAGTAACCAGCGGGCTTAATATTATCTTCAATATCTAAATCAAACTACATCATGGACCCCGATTCGGGCAGTTATTTTAGCAGCGCAACACTGTTTAAAACCTCCCTTTTAACTATCAGCTTCAGCACTATTTATTTTTACCAACCAGACCAGTCTTTTACTTTCTTTAAACAACCTGTTATAAAAGAAGATACAATTGCTGCCGTAGTCTTAAAACCCGTACCCGCCAGGAAAAAGAAAACCATTTACTTAAGCTTTGATGATGGCCCAAATAAGGGAACAAAGAAAGTAATGGCCATCCTGCAAGCAGAGAAAATACCTGCCACTTTATTTATCATTGGCGAGCATGTGTATGGCAGCCGGGAGCAGCGCAACATTTACGACAGCCTCGTAAACTGTAGCCTGTTTCAAATTGCCAATCACAGCTACACCCATGCTTTTGAAAATAATTACCGTACTTTTTATGAAGCAGAGGATAGTGCTGTAGGAGATTTTAAAAGGTGCGCTGATAGCCTGCACCTGAACAGCAATATTGTAAGGCTGCCCGGCAGAAATATGTGGCGTACAAGAAATCTCAGCAGCACTGATATAAAAAGCACTGGTGCTACCGCTGACAGCTTATATAAAAATGGGTTTGATGTTATCGGCTGGGACCTTGAATGGCATTTTACTAACAATCAGCGCCTGGTGCAGAGCGACAGTGTATTGCTACACCAGGTAGACAGTGTATTTGCGAACAACAGAACAAAAACGGTTGACCAGTTAGTATTACTGGCGCATGACCGTACGTTTTTAAGCGCCGCAGATTCATCGTCTCTTCACCGCTTTATCATACTATTAAAAAGCCGGGACGAATATAATTTTGAGACAATTAGTAAATATCCCGGGGTAGCCAATAATTAATTCTTTAAGCGAATAATCGTTTTTACTTTTAAGGGATAAAACATTTCTCTTATTGATGACGGATTATTTAATAATTTTAATATCTAAACTTACAAACTATGGCCTTGTTTAAATCGGGTAACCCTGCCCTCTCTGAAAATAAATTCCGTGATACCATTCTGGATGATATTGTAACGCATGATAATGCGATGACGGTAAAGGGCACACTAAACAAATTCGGTGTATTATTTTTATTAATGCTGGCAAGCTCCTACTATTCCTGGAAGGAAGCAACGCAGGGTGGCAACGCCTGGAACCTTATTCTTATCGGCGTTTTTGGCGGACTTGGTGTGGCAATTCTTTTGGCATTTAAAAAACAGTGGGCCCAGTATCTTGCGCCTGCCTATGCCTTGCTGGAAGGATTGTTTGTTGGCGCTGTATCTGCCTTTTTTGAATATGCCGTTCCCAGTAAGCAGGGTGGCTATGCCGGCGGTTATTCCGGTATTGTGCTGCAGGCGGTCGGGCTTACTTTTGCGGTAGTAGCTGTGATGTATCTTTTATATAAGTTCCAGGTATTGCGGGCTACACCAATGTTTAAAAAAGTAATTATTATTGCCACAGTTGCAATTGCAGTGTTTTATCTTGTGTGCTGGATCATTACTTTGGCTGGCGCATCAGCGCCATCTTTTATTTTTCAATCTACTCCTTTAGGTATTGGTTTTTCTATGTTTGTGGTTGCCTTGGCAGCACTAAATCTTATTCTGGATTTTGACATGATAGAAAAAGGCGTAGAAATGGGAGCCCCAAAATATATGGAGTGGTATGGTGCCTTTGGTTTACTGGTAACCATTGTATGGCTTTACATAGAAATATTAAGGCTGCTTTCCAAACTGAACAGGAGATAATTTTGAATATTGATTATCAAATGGCCGCCGGGAAATTCCGGCGGCTTTTTAGTTTTTACCCCCAACTCTGCCGGGATGAATCGGAGGAACTAACTCCCCGGGAGTCTTATAATTTATTTCAATAGAAAAAAAATATAAATTGGTTGCCTTTTATGCGCAAGAAGGATAATGATTTAATTATGATCCGCATTTGCTGTTACCTAAACATTCAAATAAACCTTTGAAAGCTTTTTCTCTTCTCATTCCAAAATACAGTAAGATAGAGCCCTGCGGCTCTGCTAAGGAACTAAGTATCCTTAAAGAAATATTTTGCTATACCATTTTAACTCATGTACCCGGAAGTGCAGAGCTATAAGGCTTTCTGGCTTTTAAAAAAACTGACCGCAGTTAAAAAAAATTGCAGGCAACCCTATTTATTTTTCTGCGTTTTCATTAAGTATAAAACATCATTTTTTAACTTTAAAAATTTTTGACATGAAAATGCATAAGAGTAAAAAGTACTATTTACTGTTTACCAGGATAGTGATGATTTTAACTGCCGCATCCTTTGTTCTTACAGGTTGCCAAAAAAATATTGATGAACCACAGACACCGGATGCAATCGGGTTGAGTGCAGATTTTTCAAATCATGTAAAACAAAAACAAGGCTTTCTTCAAACTAACCTGGTAGCCAACAACACAAAGTATCCTGGTGCAAGAATAGACCCTGTGCTTTTAAATGCCTGGGGACTGGCCTTTAGCCCTGGTGGCGTTGCCTGGATAGGTGCACAGGCAGGGCATGTAAGTACTGTTTATAATAGTGAAGGCGTACAGCTTAGGCCAGCAGTGGCTATTCCATCACCAGGAGGTGCTACCGGGGGTAACCCGACAGGTGTTGTATTTAACGGCAGTACCACAGATTTTGCGCTTCCTGCACCAAACAGTAAACCAGCTCTTTTCCTGTTTGTAGGGGTAGATGGAATTTTGTCGGGATGGAACGGATCAGCAGGAAATACTGCATTACTGATAAAAAATAATGTAGCTACTTCTGCCTACACCGGCCTGGCTATTGCCAGCAATAACGGGGCAAACTTTCTGTATGCTGCCAATTTCAGGGCAGGTAGAATTGATGTTTGGGATAAAGATTTTAATGTTATTCCCATGCCTTTTCATGATAGGCATTTACCGGCTGGTTATTCCCCATTTAATATACAAAAACTGGGAGATGCATTGTTTGTGATGTATGCAAAAGTAGGCCCTGATGGAAGATCAAAAGCAGGCCGCGGTAATGGTTTTGTAGATATTTATAATACAAATGGCAGCTTTATAAAACGCTTTGTTTCTCAAGGCCAGCTTGATGCCCCATGGGGTGTGGCAAAAGCTCCTTCTACATTTTTTGGCGATGGGGATGACGACAGTGATGACAAAGGAAAGGATAAAGATGAAAACAATAAAAGAAGTACGATTTTAATTGGCAACTTTGGAAACGGGCATATTAACGCTTACAGGAGTGATGGAAAATTTATTGGCGAGTTGGCCACTCACAAGTCGCCTATTGTAATTGATGAGCTTTGGGCAATTTCTTTTGTGCCTTCTACTGCTACTGCTTTAGACTCTAACAGGCTATACTTTACTGCTGGGCCAGATGAAGAAGCTGATGGGCTTTTTGGATATATAAAAAAGAAGATAGAAATTGAATAATTTCGGGCAACCTGGATAAAATTTTAATAAAAACTCCTTTCTCGTTTTAAGAAGGAGTTTTTATTTTTTATAATTTTATCCGGATAAGTTAAAGGTTTTTAAATCAGACTTACTGCTGAATAATCCTTTAAGTTTATCTACCAGCTCCCGGTAAATGCCGGATGATTCGTATGCATCTGCATCCGCCATGGTCTTCCAGGTAGTAACAGAAACATATTCGGTTGAACCATCTGATGGCTCAAGCAACATGACATCTTCGTTACCTTTTTGTTTTTTTACTTCTGAAATTACTTCCTGTTTGTAAATGCGTTTTGCTTCTTCAGCCTTATCTGCGGCTATCATGAAACTTGTTAATCTTACTACCATAATTTTTTTTTAAGATGAAAAAAAATCTCTGAGGTAAGAAAGAGAGAGGACATAATTACAAAGAAAAAATTAGAAATCAAAGCGACAGTCTTGCTTTAATTATAAAAAAACATCGAATCTGATGTTGCTGTTTATCCTGCTGATAAATGGATTGCAATGGCGCAATGAATCTTTATACAGAATTGACGTAATACTTTATCCCCAGACTTTGAAATATACTTTAAAAAATAAACGCCGAAATTTAGGTTACAAAATCAACCGCTTCATTTACAAATAAAGGATTCAATATGAATGTCAGCAGGAAGTTTTCTGATGAGGAACTTATTAATAGTTTGCAGCAGGAGAGAAATAGTAATGATGCCATAAGATTTATGTACGATCATTATTTTGAAAGCCTGAGCCGGTTTGTAATGAATAACCAGGGCAGCCTGCAGGATGCGGAAGATATTTTTCAGGAGCTGGTAATAAATTTTATTGCCCTGGTAAAACTGAATAAATTCCGTGGCGAATCAAGCATTAAAACTTTTCTCTTTTCACTAAATAGGTTTAGCTGGCTGAATGAATTGAAAAGAAGGGGCAGGGCTTCTGCAAGGGAATTAAGCTATGAGAAGGGCATGGATACCGTAGAAAAGGATTTCAGCCATGTGGCGCTTCAGAAGGAATCAACAGAGCAGGTGTATGCATTGATGAATGAACTGGGAGAAACCTGTAAAAAAATTCTGCTGATGTTTTATTATGAAGACCTGTCTATGAAAGAAATGCTGCAGCAACTGAATTATGAGAACGAACAGATTGTCAGGAATAAAAAATATAAATGCCTGAAGCAACTGGAAAAAATGATAAGTGATAAACCGTCATTAAAACAAACCTTAAAAAACTTACTAAATGGATAATGATTTACACGAAAGCAAAAATAACCTTCTGCGTTATTTTGATAAAGAAATGACGGAGCCGGAGCGTATAGCATTTGAAGCTGAACTAAAAGCAGACCCGGCGCTAGGCACAGAATTGCATGACCTTGAGGAGGCACGTACAGCCATTATGCTTTACGGTATCAGGCAACAGGTCTCTGCAATACATAAAGAAAAAACAACACCCGTAAAACAGGCGCCTGTAATTAAAATAACGTCGTACAAAAAAATAATAAGGTACAGTATTGCAGCAGCGGCCTGCCTGGTATTAATTATTGTGGGCATTAACCGGTACACATTAAAACCTTCTGCCGATGGTTTATATAATGAGCAGTACATAACGTTTGAGCCAAACGGCACAAGAGGAGAAAATGTAGAAATTACCCCAATACAAAAAGCATACACACAAAAAAATTATAGCGAAGTAATAAATTTATACAAAGCGGGCTCAGCAGCCACACCTATACAAATGATGATGGCAGGTAATGCATACCTGCAAACGGGCAATGCGCCTGCTGCAATAGAAACCTTTAAATTATTGCTATCACAAAACAAGGCCAGCAATACAACCGCATACAATGATGATGGAATGAATTACCTGGCCATGGCTTATTTAAAGAATAAAAATTATAATGAGGCCATAAACCTGATGGAGAAAATTAATGCCGATAAACAAAATATTTACAGTAATAAATTTACAGATGCATACATCAGCAGTGTAAAAAAATTACAATAAAATAGTTTTTGTTTTGGTTCATTTGATCCCTGTGAGTAATCGCAGGGATTTTTTTTATAAAACGGTTACAAAATCTTATCGGGTGTTTACCAATATCAAAGTCATCAAAAAAAATAAAAAAATGAAAAACACTATTAAGAAAATCATTGCAGTATTAGTACTAAGCTCTATTGTTTTTTACTCCTGCAAAAAAGAAGACTCCGCATCTGTAACTTCAAATCATAATGCGCCACACAGTGTAAAGATTTTTCTTACCGATCATCAAACTCCTGTTTTTGACAGTGTATTTATTGACATACAAAAACTGGAAGTAAAAGTAGAAGATGACAGCCTGAACAACGAAGGATGAGTTACCGTCGCCATAAGGCCGGGCATCTACAATATTCTGCGATTTAGAAACGGACTGGATACTTTATTTGCAACCGGCAATTTGCCCAACGCAAAAATTAAGAAATTGCGCCTTACGCTTGGCAACGCAAACAGCGCAATGAAAAACAACCAATCATTTCCTTTACGTCTTCACGATGAGGACCGCCAGGTAGTAGCCAATCTTGATGAATCTAATTTTGAAATTGTTGCACCGGGGCAATTATTATTCTGGATAGATTTTGATGCAGCCGGTTCTATACAGGTTGATAACAGTGGTTCCGGAAACAACAATGGCTTCAGGTTAAAATCGCATATCAACATTTTTACAAAACATAAATCTGGTGAACTGGAGGGAAAGGTTTTACCACAGGCCGCTGATGCAATTGTAATGGCCATAAACGGTACAGATACTACTATGGCAATACCGGAAGATGATAATGGCGAATTTAAAATATTGGGGCTAAAAGCGGGGACTTATAAAATATTTTACGATGCACAAAATGGTTATGCAGATACTACATTATTAAACATACCCGTTACTAATAACGAAGACAGACACCTGCCAACGATTAGCCTGCACAAGTAGCATTAAAAGAAAACTTATGAAAAACCAGTTGATTAATGTCCCGCTTTTTGGCGGGACTTTTTTTTGTAAAACAAAAATGCAACAAGGGCTAATCCTGCACCCGCAATAACCCACCAGTAATTAAAAGATTTTGTTTGCGGTTGATAATTACCAATAAAAACAAGATGAGCCCAGTAGTTGGGCGTTTTTAGTGATGGAGAAATTTCGCTGTTGTTCAGCAAGTCTGTTTTTGCCAGTTGAAGTGAGCGGTCTTTGGTAAATCCTTTATCTAAATAAACATGTAAACGCTGTGTAATAAAGGCAGTTGTTTTATCTGCTGCTTTCCACAGTGAAGTAATAATATTGGGGCAGCCTGCATAAGCAAATGCACGGGTAATGCTCATCAATCCTTCACCTTTTACCAACTGCCCGCTGCCGGTTTCACATGCACTCAATATAACAAGTTGTATAGAATCCAGGCGCAGGTTGTATATCTCCTGGGCATATAAAGTATATTCATCTACGCTGTCTGTTTGCTGTGGATAAAAAGCGATAAAAGATTTTAGCGGCAATGCATCATTTGCAGCCGCATGTGTGGCAAGATGCACAACCGGGTAGTGGTTTGCGTAAGAAATAAAGTGTTGCTTGGTTGCTTCTTTACCGAAAAAAACTTTCCCTTTCAACTGAGTTATTTCTTCTTTTGAATAAGGTAGACTTGCAAATTTGCTGCCTGCAATTTCACTGGTAAATGGCGCAAAGGCCAGGCTGAGTTCGCCATGACGAAGCGCTGTTTTTATTTCTGCAGCCTGCAGCAATGCTGTAGAATACTGGTATTGCACTGCATGGGATTGCAACAGGTATTTTTGCTGTTCATCCTCCAAGGCTTCAAAAGGAATATAATTTAATTCATCATCTGGTATAATGATAAGCCTTGTTGTTTTTTGTAAGGCAGATAAAACAGGTTTTATAAGAATACCAAACAGCATAGCGGCAGCACCATTTCCAGCATAACGTTCTGCCTGGTTCATATTATGAAGGCTGGTTTTTAATATGATTATATTTTTGAGAAAGCTGCTGTCAACCGGTTGTTTAAAATATTTAAATTCTTTTTTATTGATAGCGAAAATCAGTAACTCTTTTTCGGCAGGATGATAGGATAATAAAGTTGTTTCATCATCCAGCATTTGCTGTAGTTTTTCTGTAGAGGGAATTTGTATAGAAGATTGCAGGTCGGCATACTGAGGGTTGCTGTTTATCTGCTCCTGAAGCTTTGCTAATTTTATTTCGTTATCTCTAATTTCATTATTAAGGCCGGCAAGTACAGTACTGTCTGTTATACGGTTTGCTTTAATGGAAAGCCTGGTAATGGCAGAGCGTAAAGCAGATTGCTGCTGCGAAATTATTTCAGATATACCGGCCTTTTTCTTTAAACTGTTTTCCTGTAATGCCAGCGTGAGTGATGATGCTTTATTACGCTGATCAAACAGGTAGGCTTCTTGCAGATAAACTTTATTTTTTGTTATTTCAAACAGGGCAATACTGCAGTTAATGGCTTTGTCATGCTCAGAATATTTTATTTTGTTTAAGAAAAGCCTTGCTTCATCTGAATCATACGTTCTTGCAACATAATCTGTCAATTCAAAAGCAGATCTGTATGCATAAAACGAAGCTTCCAGGTCTTTTTTGTTGCCGGAAGTTTTATACAGTTTTCCCAGAACATCGGCTTTGGCAATAAGCGTATGAAAAAGATTGATGTAAGAAAAAACTCCGCTGTATTTTAAAGGCACTGCATATTTACTAGTATCGTTAAATGCCGGGTAAAACTGCTGTAAAGCCTGATGATAATAAATGATAGCAGAATCTATTTCGTTATTTTTTTCTTTTTCATCAGCAATAAACTTTAAGACAAGGCCGAGTGATGAATTTTTTTTATCAGCATTGATGTGTTGGTTTTCTGCAATTGCTTTGGTGATGTAAAATGAAGGTGAATCTTTTTGCTGAATGCCGGCAAAAGCTTCTGCCTTGTTATAAAAAAGCTCAATACTTTTTGCGTTGTTTTCATAATGTACTTTGCTGAAATTATCCAACGCCTGCATATAATTTCCTGTTCGTAATTGTATGATGCCAATGTTATGATTGATCTCATTTAAATGTTCATGAAAAGGAAGTATGGATTTTAAAATGGTATCTGCTTTTCCATACTCTTCCAATTTTACCCACAGCGACGCAATATTCATTTTGTAATTTATCAGCAGGTTTTGATAAGATGAATTTGCAGGAGATAGCAGAGAGATTGCTTTTTTAAAATAATCATTTGCCAGGCGATAATTACCGGCTTCATAATACATAACACCCATGCGGTTATATAACCTTTCTGCTTCCTGTAAGGGATGATTGTAATGCGCTGCTACCTGCTCCGCTTTTTTATAGAAAATAAGCGCAGAGTCAAACTGGTTATTGCTGTAAAAAATACTTCCGGTAAAAAGATATGGCCTGAAGAAAAAAGAATCCTGTAGTGCAGGCAGCTTATCCCTGAAAGAAATGGCCTGCAAATAGAACGTTTTAGCCTGCGGCAAACTGTCAAAATAATGCAACAGCAGCGCTGCTTTAAGGCTGCAGAGAAATAAAAGAGAATCAGGAATTACAGCAGGTTTTGGATGAATGATCTGTTTAAAAAGAGAGAGCGCTTTCCTGTTCATATCCTCCTGCCGGGCCATTAACGCATCATTAAAATCTGCTGCGTATGAAAGCTTTTCTGCATCAGCAAATAATTTATCAGCAACAGCATATTTTGCTTTTGCATCAATAGCTGTGTTGCTTTGAGAAAAACAAAAACAGATAGTAAATACAAGAAGGGAGAAAACTAAAATGCGTAATTTGACGTGCATATAAATAAGCTGGTCAAATTTAATTTTATTTTTTTAGTTGGCAATAATTATTACGCAGGGAGGGCGGGGCTTGGCTTTGGCAGCTATTGCAGAAGAACTGAATATACCTGTGCCAGTTGGTGATAAAAAATTTCCGCCGATAAAAACCCCATCTGTTTGCCGGTCGCTTAATGTTTGTAAAAGATCGGGGGCCACATCAGCCATGGTTGCGTAATAGTAAAGGCGTACCCGTAATTTGTTTAATGATTTGCTGCTGCCATCATTAATGCGGTAGGCAATATCAAATTCTTTTCTTACATCATTGGTTGGGTTGTTGCCGAAAACACCATTACGCACTGTTTCTGCAAGATTTATTTTTCCGTTATCTGTTTTTACAGAACAGCCGCCGGAGTTGGCGCTATTGCCTTCATCAAATGTAGAACCGCTCAGTGGCAATGTTCTGCTTACACTTGCATTATAAACCGGCGGTGCAATAGAATCCCCGGCAGAAAGATGGTAAAAATGATCGGTAAAAGTAATGCCGGAAAGTACAACATAGGCAACAGAAGAATCTCCCTTTGGAGAATGATAAACGATGCGGTAGCGTAAGCCTGTTTCGCTTTTAGAAAGGTTGATGGCTCCGGTTCCAGGGTCTAATTCTATTCCATCCGGAAAACCAGTGTATGTTCCCTGCTGTGCAGGTTTAGGAAAAACAATATAATCTGTAGCTTGGTTTTGCTTGTAAAGAATAGAATCGCCGTAGCTTAATACATTTGCTGGTGGGGGAGGCGGTACCGGAGGATCAACAGGGGTATCGTTTGGTTTTGCACAGGAGTTTATGGTAACTACAGCTACAATAATTAATAGTACTTGCCATATTTTTTTCCGGGTGCTCATCTTCATTTTTATTGTGTAAACTCAGAGGATATAAATGTAACCAAAGTTGGCCGGTTTTTTTTCCAGGATATAAAATTAAACATTTTTTTATGGGTAAGATTAACTAGTGCATTTGGCTAATTCTTGTTTTGATGTGCTACTAATGAGTACTATGCTCTTACGGGAACAAAATTCTATAGAGTAAGCCTGGTAAAAACTATATCGCCACAAGATAAGAGAAGGCAAATACTTACCGCAAAGAACAAGAGTCAGCAGTATTTACGCTGAGATTAAATACGCTTTGATAAAAGCTGAATAGCGGTATGCCGTAAAAGTGAGTGACACAACTATGACCCCACCTGCACTACTGCTGGTATCAAAAAAAATTAATCTGCATGCTCTTTTTCAAGTTCTCTGCCAAGCTCCAGTACTTTATCAATTAAAATATCAAAATCGTTCTGCACAGTTCTGTGATTGGTGTTGGCAACCCTTAAAGAATATTTGCCATGCAGCGTAGTATAAGTAGGAAGTGCTACACCACTTTCATGCAGGCGAAGGAGTAATTCATTATTAAGCCGGTTAAGTTTTTCTTCATTTTTTTCGTTGCCGGTGTACCTGAAACATAAAATATTTAGTGGGGCAGGGGCAGTGAGTTCCAATAAAGGATTAGCCAACACCAGTGATTTTAAATATTGCACCTGCTCAATATTTTGTGCCACCATACGGCCAAATTTTTTATAGCCATGCTCTTTCAATGACATCCATATTTTAAGTGCTTTAAAGCCCCGGGATAATTCAATACCATAATCGCTGAACCAGGTATCGCCGGCTGCCAGCCCCCGCTCTTCGTGTTTCAAATAAATAGCCTGAAGAGAAAAAGTTTTGTAGTGCTGCTCTTTATTGCGCACCAATACGCAGCCGGCATCATAAGGAATGTACATCCATTTATGCAGGTCGAATGCAACGGAATCAGCACGTTCCATTCCTTTTACCAGGTGTTTATATTTTTCTGATAAGCCAAGCATGGCACCAATTGCACCATCTACATGGAGCCATAATTTTTCTTGGGCACAAAGATCGGCCAGCCCATTGATATCATCGCAGGCGCCGGTATTTACCGTCACGGCATTTGCAATTATACAGAACGGTTGCATACCTGCGGCACGGTCATCAGCAATTTGCTTTTTCAGGCTTTCGATATTTATTTCATAATTATCATTCACATCAATGAGCCGCAGTGAGTCACTGCCCAGGCCAAGTAGGTCTATAGATTTATTTACACAATTATGTACCTCTTTAGAAGCATAAACCATCATTCTTTTTTTAGAGCCATACATACCTTGTTTACGCAGGTCAAAACCAGCATGTGCATACCGGGCCACGGTTAGGCCAACGAGATTTGCCATAGAGCCACCACTGACCAATAAACCACCTGATTCAGGCGGAAAATCAAACAGGTTCTTGAACCATTCTATCACCTGCATTTCTACCAGGTTGGCCGCTTGGTTTCCGCCACCCTGGTTCATGTTGATGCCGGAAGCCAACATATCGGCCAGCATGGCCAGCGGGCTGCCATTGCCCATAACCCAACCCCAGAAACGGGGATGAATGTTGCCAGTCGGGTATGGCAAAATATTGTTTTTAAAATCTGCATAGATATTTTCAACTGAATCGCCTTCAGCCGGAGCTTCACCGGTAAAATATTTTTTCACTTCTTCAGGTGGTGCCTGCCATACTTTTCTTTCCCTTACGGTTGAAAGATATTGCATCATCTCTTCCACCATCTGCATACCTAATTTTTCCATTCCCTCCCAATTGCCGGGATCAAGCGTTTCTTCGTTTGTGTGCATTATCAACAGATTTATTTTCTTGGCAGTAAATTATACATGATATTTTAGTAAGGTATTCGAATTGAGGAATAAAAAAATGTAAAACGCATCAATTTTAAACTTTTAAAAAAGAGGAATTTATTTTTTATAAAATAAGGTAACCCAATTTTATATAATTTAATAATTAGGTAAAGCTATAATGATATTTGCTTAACTATTTGCATAGTTTCTGGTAATTTAAACAGTAGAATTTTGCGGTATAAAAATAAACATTATGAAAACAGTACCATCTTTTAAAAACATTTTAAGTACCGCATTTCTTTCATTAATTTTTTTAGCCCTGCAGTCATTTTATGATGGTAGTAAAAAGCTAAAAACCAACGATGAAATAACTGCACAGGTAAACTATGTTGGTGTAAGTGAAGATTATTTCCTCTTTAGAGTAAGCTTTGCAAAACTAAACCTGGAGAACAGAAAAAAAGTAGAAATTAAAATTTTAACCAATGACAAGGATGAAATTTTTGCTGAGCAATACAGCAATAGCCAGATGTCAACTATTTTTAAAATAAGCAAAGCGGAGGTAGAAAAAATCAGTTTCCGGATTGCTAATAAAGGTAAAATAAATAACTACCGGTTCAATGTAAGATCATCTTACCAGGAAACAGTTAACGTAATTCGGATTAACTAGGTATTCAATTTTTCTACCACACTAAAACCAGTTGTTTTGTAAATAAAAATGATTTCACCCGACGGAAACTTCACCGTTTTTTAAAGTTTACAGCTTTTTTTAAAAGCTGTAAACTTTATTTTTTACTCTCTTCCATCTAATAAATTTCCCAAGCCGCCCAAAATACTTCCTTCTTCTTTTCTGCCGCCTCTTTGTGGTGCGTATTGAAATATCCTGCCGGCCAGCCTACTGATTGGTAATGATTGCAGCCATACTTTTCCCGGCCCTTGAAGCCTGGCAAAAAATAATCCTTCGCCGCCAAACATCCAGTTGCGGATGCCTTTTATAAATTCAATATCAAAATCTACACCTGCAGTATAAGCCACCACGCAGCCGGTATCAACTTTTAATATTTCGCCCGGTTGCAACTCCTTTTCTACCACATAGCCGCCGGCATGTGCAAACGCAAGGCCATCGCCTTCCAGTTTTTCCATAATAAAACCTTCGCCGCCAAAAATACCGGTGCCTAATCTTTTTTGAAATTCAATGCCGATGCTCACACCTTTTGCAGCACAGAGAAACGCATCTTTTTGGGCAATTATTTTTCCGCCTAACTGTTGCAGGTCAAACGAAATTATTTTACCAGTGTAGGGTGCCGCAAAGCTTACCTTTTTTTTGCCATGCCCGGTATTGGTAAATGCCGTCATAAATAAGCTTTCGCCAACCAATATTCTTTTACCGGCACTGAATAATTTGCCGAGTAAACTATTATCCTGCTGCTGGCTGCCATCGCCAAAGATCGTCTGCATCTGAATGTCGTTGTCCATCATCATAAAAGCACCGCTTTCTGCAATGGCTGTTTCCCCGGGGTCTAATTCAATTTCTACAAATTGCAATTCTTCTCCGTAGATCTTATAATCTATTTCATGATTTTTTATCATAATTGTATTTTTTATAAAGATAAAAATAATTATTCCCCGTGAAAGGATAGATACACGGATAAAACTGATTGTATTGATAAAATGATTTTTTTTACTGCGAATGATAAACACACGCCCACCTGAATGGAACGGGCAGGGGTGGAACAATTACAATAATTTTTTTAAAACAATTATTATTGCCTGTATTAATCCGTTTTACCCGTGTCATCGGTGTATCTATCTTTCACCTGTAACAATATTCGTTTCTGTGCATCTAATATAAAAAACAACTATGAGAGGAATATTTATTGCAGCACAATTACTGTTTATCTGCTTTTTAACCAGCGGCCAGTCAAAATCATTTGAGGTAAAAGTAGTTGGCAACGGCCAGCCCCTTATTTTAATACCGGGTTACAGTTGCAGCGGCGAAGTTTGGAATGAAACGGTAGCGCACTTACGGGATAAATATGAATGTCATGTAGTAACCCTGGCAGGGTATGCAGGTGTAGCGCCTGTTGATACACCTATTTTAAAAACAGTAAAGGAAGATTTAATAAAATATATAAAAGAAAAAAAATTAAAGCATGTAATATTAATGGGCCATAGCCTGGGGGCTTTTATGAGTATCTGGATAGGCAGTGAAATACCGGCGAGCATAGAAAAAATAATTTGTGTAGATGGTTTGCCTGCAATAGCTGCCATGATGAACCCGGCAATAAATTACGATTCGCTGCGGCGCAGCCCTTCTATGAATGCAGAAATGGTGGCCAATAATTTTAAAGCCATACCTACACAAAATTATATTGAAAATGCTGCTAAAGCTATGCTGTACCAGGTAAGCGATTCTGCAAGAGCCAGGCAGATTGCCACCTGGAGTTCGCTCTGTGACAGAAAAACATTGGGCTATACACTGGTAGAAATATCTGCTACCGACCTTAGGGCAGAAATGAAAAAGATTACCTGCCCGGTATTAATTCTGGCAAGTACTTATGGCACTGCCGAAAACAGTAACAAAGTTATGAACGAACAATATGCTAATTTGCCCAACAAAAAAATAATGGTAGCAGCCTCTAAACATTTTATCATGTATGATGCGCCGGAGTGGATGTATAAGCAGGTGGATGAATTTCTAAAATAATTCTGAAGCGAAGGATGGAATCACGGATGACACGGGTAGGACAGATAAAACGGATTAATATAAAATGAGCTCAGTGAAAATCCGTTTTATCTGTCCTACCCGTGTATCTATCTCTTGTGAAATCAATAAACAAATTTGAAACAGGCAACAGCAGCGCAAAAAAACTTTACAGAAATTTATAATAAACATGCCCCGCAGGTGTTACGCATGTGCATGGCCTATACCGACAACGAAGCACAGGCACAGGATTTTTTGCAGGAAACATTTATAAAAGTATGGCAGCATATTGAGCAATACCGGGGTGATGCAAAAATCAGTACCTGGATATACCGCATTGCCGTAAACACTTGTTTATCTCATATCCGCTCTGCAAAAAATAAAATACCCGCTGAGCTGCAGCAGGATTTTGACAGTGCAGATGACACAAGCGGCGTGCTGGCAGAGCAGCACCTACAACAGTTATACAAAGCTATTCATCAATTGCCCGAAACAGACCGGCTCATTATTTCTATGGTGCTGGAAGAAATTTCGTATGATGAAATAGCCGCTTCTGTAAATATTACAGAAGGAAACTTGAGGGTAAAAATTCACCGTATAAAACAGGAACTCACCAAAATATTTTTTAAGTATGAACAACTTTGATGACATAGAAGCTTTATGGAAAGCCCCGCAACGCCTATCTATACCGGCGGCAGGCGCCATCATACAAAAAGCTGCTGAAGAAAAAAATCAAATAGCCCGCAAGATATTAATGCAGTCCCTGTGCATGTTCCTCGCTATTGCTGCTATAATTTATATTATTTACATGGTGCGTTTTCAGTACCTCGTTACTTATATCGGCTTGGCCATTATGAGTGCCTGTGTAATTATTTTTGCTTATATAAGATTAAAACAATCGCTTTTTTTAAGGCGGGCAGATTTTTCACAAGCGCCGGCAACATTATTACAGCAGTTTGAAAAATTTCATGAAAAACAAAAATGGATAAACACAAAAGGGGTAAGCTGGTACACGTTTTTTTTAAACCTTTCTTTTGCTTTATATTTTTATGAGACCGTGGCGCTGGCACCCTTTACCACTACCTGGAAAATAGTGATCATCGTTATTTATATTGCGTGGATGCTGGTAGCAACTTTGTGGCTGGGCAAGCGAAGTGTAAAAAAAGAACACGAAAAAACAAAAGCAATTATTGAAAAAATAAGGCAGTTAAAAGAAGGGTTGGAGTAAAAAAATTTAAGATAAATTCTGGCGGTGAGTATCCACCACAGTTCAGCATCTGCCCTGGCTGTACGCTTGTACCACACCAGGGTGTGGGTACCGCTTCCATCCCGCCGCTCGTCAGCAGAAAAAGCCTGTTTATCTTTTATCATAGCGGATATGACCTAATACTGCGTTTACAATTTTACCAGCAGCCCAATGCCATTTTCGGTTGTGGCTAGCTGTACTTTATTGGCCATTTCATACAATTGTTTACCATGGCTGTTATGGATGCTGTACATCATAACGTCAAACAATAACAAGGCACTGCCTTGCAGTGCTACACTTTCGCCATGGCCTTTTAACCGATCAGGATTTTTTGCAGTTGTTTTTGATCTTTCTTTCAGGTAAAAGCCAACGGCAATATAGGCCACATCCAGGCCGGCATTAAAGAGAAATATTTTTTCAATGGTCGCCTGTTTTTTTAAGGCCTGTTCGTAGCTTAGGCCGCTTTCTTTTTTTGCACCCAAATAACCGGCTGCAACAAATGCCAGCGTTATTCCATTCCAGATGGCATTCATCTGGTGAAAGTATTTATTGGAGCCCTGTGTTTGAGACGTTGCAATACTGCCATAAATAATGTTTGCTGCCGACCAGCTCCCCAGGATAAGAAAACCGTTTTTATTTATTTTCTGTTTTTTTAAATTAAAATTATCCAGTGTTGCCTGTTGGCAGAATGCCTGTTGTGACAGGATAACAAGCCCAAGCATAAATAGCATTTTCTTCATAATGGTATAAACGAAAAGAAGAGCGGGAAAGTTTAAAACAATTTTATTTTACATCATGCCAGGTAAAGAATTATTTTTACCCTTCCAGGTTTTTTGCCACGCAATCTTCTTCTGTCTCAGCGGGCTTTTTATTTAATCAAAAAAAATGCCGCCCATTTTCATGAGCGGCATTTATTAAAATGAAAAACAAGTGATTTTTCAATTGGTTATTTACAAGTTCTTTTTTGATGGATGATCTTTCATTAAACCATTCCATACTCTTTTGCCCTGCAATCTTCTTACAAGATACATAAGGCCCACAAAGATAAAGAAGAATGGCCCTGCAAAGCCAAGTATTCCTATCCACTTGCCACCATAAAATTTCTCCATCGGGCGCTTGAGCCGCTCTGCAATGAGGTACATGCTTGGCACCATAATAAGCGTAAGAAAAAATGCGAAGATGAGGCCGAATATAATCGTCCAGCTAAGTGGCCCCCAGAATACAACACTATCGCCGCCAAAGAAAATATGCGGATTAAGATGCTGGAAAAGCGAAATAAAATTTATATTGAAACCAACAGCAAGCGGTAGCAAACCCAGCATGGTAGCCAGTGCAGTGAGTAATACCGGGATGATCCTGATCTTACCACCTGCAATAGCAGCTTCCCTGGTACGTGCGCCACGGCCACGGAGTTCGTCGGTAAATTCTATCAATAAAATTCCATTCTTTATAACAATACCTGCCAGGCCAATGATACCAACACCTAACATAATAGTGGCTATCGTCATACCCGTAACTGCATAACCGATGAACACACCGATGATTGAAAAGAAGATCTCGGTAAGTACAATAAATGGTTTGCTAAGGGCATTAAACTGCAAGACAAGAATTAAAAATATCAAACCCAGGGCAGAGAGTAATGCCGTGCCGAGAAAGCTTTGTGTTTCTGCTTCCTGCGCACTCTGCCCGGTTTGCTTAATGGTAACCGTAGCCGGGATCTTCGTCTTTGTTTTAAAATCAGCAATTTTAATTGCCAGTTGCTTATTCACTTCACCCACCAAACTTGGGTCTAAAACATTGGATTGCAACTGTATGGTACGCTTTACATTTTTACGGGCAATGGCGCCGGAAGTATTTGTATAATCAACGCTGGCAACAGCACTTAACGGAATTGATTTTATGCCCATGGTATTCATATCCATAAAGGTCATACGGGTATTCAGCAGGTCGCTCACATTCTTTTTTGAATAATCTTCAGAACGCAACTGTATCTTATATTCATCCTCGCCTATCTTCAGCTTGCTCACTTCTTTTCCAAAAACTGCCGTACGGAGTTCCATGCCTATCTGTGCTGTGCTCAACCCTTCTGCCATAGTTTTTTCTCTATCTACATTTACCGTTATCTCGGGGCTGTTAAGATCCACATCCATGTGCAGATTTTCTATACCATAGATCTGGTTTGTATCAAGATAATTAGAAAGATTCGTAGCTACTTTTGCAATGTCTTCGAATTCATCCCCTGCTATTTCTACATTTACAGGAGGGTCAGTTGGTGGCCCGCCATCTTCCTGTGCCACTTCTATGCTGGCACCCGCTACACCCTTCATTTGCCTGCGGATCTCTTCCAGGTAGGGCGATGTTTTTATACCATGCCGTTTTGCATATTCTACAAAAGATACCTGTATGCGCCCAAGGTTAGGTTGTATGCTCCTGTTATTATCCCGTGGATTATTGGCGCTGTTGGCCACGTTAGTAATTATACTTTCTACAATGCCACCCTTATCCGGCAATTCAGCAGAAAGTATCTTCTGCACTTTTCCTTCCAGGTAATGTGCAATACTGTCTGTTTTTTCTACCGCCGTACCCACCGGCATTTTTAAATAAACGTAAATAAAATTAGGATCGCCACTGGGGAAGAACGTGCTTTTATTTCCTCGTGCCAGAAGTAATAGTAGAGAAACAGGAAATAAAACAAACAGGCTTACCAATGCCCAGGCCGGGCGTGTACCTTTTAATATCCACTTCAATAAACTTTCATAATGATTCATGAGCCACGGCAATATCCTGTTTTGAAAAGCATGGATAATATTGCGGAACACATACCTGTTGAGCACAGCAAGGATGGCCATAAATAACATAAAGTTTCCGAAGCCATGCCAACCGGCAAGATTAAATAATACACCAAAACCAATGGCCAGCCAGAACCACCATTTTTTAAAGATGAGCGATCTTTTTTCTTCAAATTCTTTTCCCTCCTGCCGCATGAAAGTAACCGCAAAAACCGGGTTAAAAATAAATGCCACAATAAGAGATGCAGCCAATGTAAGAATGAGCATCGTAGGCAGGTAGATCATAAACTTGCCGATAATCCCCTTCCAGAATAACAGCGGAAAAAATGGCGCCAGGGTGGTAGCCGTACCTGCAAGCACTGGGATAAAAATTTCGCCGGCCGCTTCTTTTGCACTTCGTACAATGGGTATTTTTCCGTTGTTATAAATACGGTGTGTATTTTCTATTACCACTATTGCATCATCTACTATAATACCCAACCCAAACAACAATGCAAAGAGCACAATAAAATTCAGCGTTACCGGCGTACCAACTATGGCATCAGCAATCGGTAAAAAAAGGAAGGCAACAAAAATACTCAGCGGCACACTTAGTGCCACAAAAAAGGCATTTGTTACGCCCATAAAAAACATCAGCACTACCAGCACCAGCACAAACCCAATTACAATTGTATTTACCAGGTCGTTAAAAGAAGTGGCAGTAGCTTTACTCTGATCACCGGTAATTACAACATTTAAATTTTTAGGAAGCTCTTCATCTTTCTTCATTTGCGCCACAATATCTTTTACTTTTCCTGCAGTAGTTATCAGGTTTTCGCCGGCACGTTTAACAATGTTCAGTGTCACTACATTTTTGCCATCAAGGCGGGCATAACTTTCTTTTTCTTTAACAGTGTCTTTCAGTTGGGCAATATCTTTCAGGTAAACCGTAGCTCCCCTTGCACTGCTGCGTACAATAATATTCTGAAGATCTAAGGCAGAAACGAATTGGCCTTTTACTTTTAAGGTTCTTTTTTGTCCACCGGTTTCTATAAGACCGCCGGTAATATCATGGTTTTCCCGGCTGATGGCATTTTCAATATCTGTGTAACTGATCTGGGCCGACTGCATTTTATAGGGATCAGCATTAACCTGTATCTCCCTCTCCGGTGCACCAACAATTTCTGCCCTGGAAATTTCTGTAAGCTCTTCAAACTTATCCTGCATTTTATCTGCGTAAGCTTTCAGTTGCATACCAGCAAAATCACCACTCAGGTTTACAAACATGATGGGCATTTCACTAAATGCAAATTCCTGTGCGTTGGGTTCCTCTGTAAGGTCATTTGGCAAATCAGTTCTTGCTTTATCTATCGCATCTTTTACTTTTAGTTTCGCCAATTCTGTTTTTACATCCGAATCAAATTCCACGATTATCAGGCTGTAGTCAGGCTGACTTACACTGGTGATCTTAGTTACTTTGGCACCACTGATGCCTTTAAGTTGCTTCTCAATAGGCCGTGTTACTAGGTTCTCAATATCTTTCGGTGAGTTACCGGCGTAAATAGTGGTAACACTTATCGTTGGCATAACGATATCCGGAAACTGTTCTTTTGGTAATGAATTAAATTTATTCAGTCCATATAAAGTAATAAGCGCCGCAATAATATAAATGGCGGTTCTGTTATCTACTGCCCACGAGGTGGGGCGAAACTGTTTAAATTTTTTTCTGATTCCTTCTATGAACTGGTTCATAATTATCTTTAGTTTTCTTCAATTATAATGCTATAAAAAAATTCGAGGACGTGCCCCAGGGGCCGGGCTATACGCTTTTATCTTTTTGCCAATGCAGTCCGCAAACCGGGAAAATACATAAGGGCAAAAAGGATAACCGCTTCTATCCCTCACGCAACTGTCAACTATCATCTGTCATAACCGCCTTCGACAAGCTCAGGCTGACATCTGTCAACTATCAACGGTCAACTGTTCTCTCCTACTTTATATCCGTCGTAATTCCCTGCCCTTCGTAAATATTCTGATAGCCTTCTGTAATGAGTTGTTCTCCCGCTGTGAGGCCTGTTTTAACCTCTACATCATTGCCATACACTTCGCCTATGTTTATCGTCTTCTTTTTGGCAACTGTTTTCCCTGTACTCATTTTTTCAAGAACATATACATACTTTCCCGTTTCATCAGTTTGAATGGTGTTTACCGGAATTACTATTGTATGCAATGAAGAATAATCCATGATACGGACTTTTGCAGATTGATTTGGTTTTAAACGGGCATCATACGGTACTTTAATTTCTGCTGTAAAACCTCTGTTAGAGGGATCTACAGATTGGCTGAGAAGAGACACCGGTGCTTTTATTATTTTGTTGATATCCGTTACCGTTATTTCTGCTACAGAGCCTTTATGCAACCTGCTGATATAATTTTCCGGAACACTTGTTACCACTTTTAAAGAGGAGGTATTTACAATCTTAATCTGCGGCCCAGTTGCAGAAGTTCCTGTAAATGTTTCTCCCACCCTGATGTTTACCACATCAGCTATCCCACTTACATCACTGTAAATATTTGAAGTGTTTAATTGCGCCTGCGCCACTTTTACCTGCTCTGCAATTTGAGATAATTGGTTTTGCAGGGTAGTAACATTTGTTTGGCTGGTGAGTAATTGTACTTCGGTACCAATACCCTGGTCCCATAAATTCTTTTGGCGCTGGTAAAGCGTTTTAGCCAAAGCAAGCTGTGTATTTACACCGGTAGATTGCTGTTTTGCAGCTACCACCTGTTGCCTTTGAATGGCATCATCTAATTTTAATAGTAACTGTCCTTTGTTTACATGATCTCCCTGTTTTACATATATGGCCTGTACCTGGCCGCCCATACCCCGTGGAGAGATATAAGAAATATTTTCGGCATCTACTTTTCCCTGTAGATCTATGTAATGATTAAAATCCTGTACAGTTACCGGAGCAACAGAAACCAGCTTAACTTTATTGCTGTTGCCTGCTGCAGTATCTATAAGAGCAAGTTCATCCTGTAACTTTTTTATCTCTTCATCGCTTTTACTGTTTTGCGTCTTCAACTTTTCCAGTTGAACTTTTTTGTCATTTATAGAAGCATTCTCATCTTTTTTTCCGCTACATGCTGCCAGAAAAACGAGAAGGGAAAAAATGCTTACCTGTACTATTCTTTTCATCTTATTTATTTTATTTATTTTGGTCTGTAGTGGTATCATTTATAATTTTCCGATGGCGGTTAAATAATCAATTTTTGCAATAATGGCATCGTATAAAGCACTGTAATAATTATTCTGCGCTATTTTTAATTCTGACTGTGCCGTATATATTTCCTGGTTACTGCCAAGGCCCTGGTCGTATTTTATTTTGGTACTGTTGTATACTTTTTCGGCCAGTTGCATATTTTGTCTTTGCGCATCCATGGTTAGTAAAGAAGAGGTTATTTTAAAAGAAGCCTGCTCCACATCGTTGTCAATAGAAGATTTTAATTGCTCCAGGTTATTGTTTGTTTTTTCTAACTCAAGTTTTGCTTTACTTACCCTGGCCGCTTTTGCAAACCCATCAAATATTGGTACAGAAAGCTTAACGCCTACCAGCGAACTTGTGAACCACGTCCCGTTATTAAAAAAATTAAATTTATCCCTTTGCGCATTTTTATAATAGTTGCCAAACGCTGCCAAAGTAGGCAGGTAGCTAAGTTTATAGCGCTTTACATTAAACTCGTTTAATTTTTTCCCTATCTGCAGTAACTGAAATTCTTTCCGGTCAGCATAATTGTAATTTTTATCAAGAATATTTTCTTTCAGTTTATCTTCAGAAAGTGTATCTGTGAGCACCAACATTTCTTTCTGAGGCATATTCAACAAAAATTTTAAACCTGCATTGCCTGCATCCAGTTGGTTCTGCGTTTTTATTTTTTCTGTTTGCAGGTTATTCAGTTGCACACTTACTTTATCTATATCCAGTTTTTCTGCAAAGCCCTGTTTAAAAATTTCTTTAGTGTCATTCAGCAATTTGGTAAACCTGGTTATATTAGCGTCAATTGAAGTCATTTGTTGCCTGCCTACAACCAATTGGTAGTAAATTTTCTCTACGTTTACTTTTATCATCTGTTGTGTTACTTCTGTTTGTTTTTCATAAAACTGAAGTGATGCTTTCCTGGCTTGCAGGCCTACAAATACCTGCCCGTCAAAAAGTAACTGAGAAATATCAACCCCACCGGAAGCCGTATATTTTGTGCCAAACTGTGCCTGTATCAAACCAAAATTATTGGGTGATACAATGGGATTGCCGGAGCCATCTTTTACACCTTTATCTTCCAATACGCCGTAAGTGCCTGCTGCTATAAAATTGGGGAAGCTCTGAACAGCTACATTGGGGAAATGGTTTACAGAAGCGCTGCCATTTATCTGTGGCAAAGCCATAGCGGTAATTTCCCGGTTTGTCTGTTGTTGAATCTTCAGGTCAATCAAGGCATTGCGAACCTGCACCGCATTTTTCAGGGCATAATCTACGGCCTGTTGTACGGTAAATTCATTAGTTTTTTGCGCATTTACATAACCGGCACCCAGCAGCATTAATACTGATATTATTGTTGTTTTCATTATACTATTTACTTGCATCTGCTAAAATTTTTTTCAATCTTTCCTGTTGATATTTCAGGATAAGCTTATGTCCCTTTTGAGAAATTAATCCAAATAAAAAATGATAGGTCAGTTCCTGCTCAATTTCTGCCAGGTTACTTTTTACCTTGGTATGAAAATCAGGATGAAAAGGCAGCAAAATACTTTCTACCCTATACCTTGCCATCAAATCTATTTTTATTTCAGGGCGGTATAATTCTTCTTTTATTCCTCTTACAATATTTTCTTTTATTACCCGGTACAGGTAATCATTTTTATGTTTCAAAAATTTACCATGGGCCGTTGGGTAGTATTTCTGCATCTCAAAAAGTAAAGATGGATTCATAGAAAGGAACATTTCCATTACCATATCCATTGCCAGGAAAACTTCATGAATGGCGTTTTCTGCTTTCTTTCTATCAAACTCACAAACCAACTGGTTTTGACCAATTATGGCACTCACTACCTCATCTACCAATGCATCCTTATCGGCATAGTATTGATAAATAGTTTTTTTACTCATGCCCAGGTTATTGGCAATATCATCCATGCTTACACTGCGTAAACCATACTGCATAAAAAGCTCGTGGGCTTTTTTATGAATACGTTCATTTGCTTCTCTTACTTCTGTCATAATGAGGCACAAAACTAAGAAAACTTTTTGTGTAACCAAAGTTTCCATCACTTTTTTTTGCCGTTGATAACAATTATTTAATCTACAGAAGAAATAGAACCACGCAAGCCACCTAACGCCGATTCTGGCTAATTGGTTGCTGTACCGCATTAAACTACCTTTGCATTACTAAATTTTTTTTATGGAAAAGGCTTGGGACTTTAAAAAACTGCTGCAATATTTTTTACAGGGCTTGCTTATCCTGGCACCTGTCGCCATTACTATTTATGCGCTTTATTTTGTTGTATCTACTATTGATGGGTGGATTCCCATCTTTTCTTCTGTAGATGAAACCGGCAGGGTACAGGTGCATAATTACGGGCTTGGATTTGTCATCATCATTGGTGCCATTATATCAATTGGATATTTCAGTTCTTTTTTTATAACCGGCCGCCTGATAAGTTTTATGGATAAGTTTATGCAGAAAACTCCGGGGATAAAACACATATACTCTACCACCAAAGATTTTTTTGAAGCTTTTGCAGGCGATAAAAAGAAATTTACCCGGAACGTTTTGGCCAACGTAGATGATAATGATGTATGGCGCATGGGGTTTATTACCCGTGATGACATGAGTGATTTTGGCCTGCAGGATTTTGTAGCAGTTTATGTACCGATGGCATATTCTGTTGCAGGTAATGTTTACATTATTCCTAAAACGAGGATAAAACCCATCACCAATATCAGCAGTACACAAACCATGAAGTTTGCAGTGAGCGGTGGCGTTACAGAAGTAGAGGAAGTAATAAATTAAACTACAAAGCCACCAGGAGGCCGGGGCTTAATTTTATTTTAAAGAGCCAAACGATTTTTTTTCTTTACGCCACAACATCTTTGCAGTGATACCCAACAAAATATCTTATTTTTAATACAACTACTTTTTAAAAATGAGAACATCGCTAAAGTTTTTATTCCTTGTTTCATTACTTCTTATTTCGTACCTCCCTTCTTATTGCTGGGGGTTTTGGGCGCACCAGAAAATAAATTATTATGCGGTGTTTTTATTGCCACCAGAGATGATGATACTGTATAAACCTAATATCAGTTTTATTTCTGAACATGC